>JAEDMF010000142.1 GCA_016303175.1 Bacteroidales bacterium | reverse complement strand
CAAGCAGGTGTCGATACTCCACCATCTGCAGAACAATGAGGAGTGGGTCACTTGGGAGCCGGGCAAAGAAAGTGTGTGGGTGCGTCAGCCTCCACCCTTCGCAATCCGCAGTTCTCCCTATCTGAACTACGCCGGCGAAATGAATTACCAGACCTTTGCGACACTCATTACCAGGGACGGCATTCAGCTCATCGGCGTCCGCGCCTCAGAGTCCATCCAGAGAGCCACATATATCTCCAAGATGGACCTTTCAAAAAACGGTATTACCTCAAAAAATGCCATCTATCCCATATACGACTGGAAAGACAAGGATGTGTGGCTATACATCAAAGAGTTCAACCTTGATTTCCCTGAAGCATATATAGACCTCTACCGCGTTGGTGTTATGAAAAACCGCCTGAGGCTTTGTAACTTCTTCGCGGCCGAGAGCATTGCCGGCCTGCGTTATATTGCAGAGACAGACCCGGAACTGTGGACGCGGATAGAACGGCGAGAGCCCAACGCCTACCTCACCCTGCTCTACTGGGACAGCGAAATGTTCAAGCGTTCCACCAGAAAGAGACGGGAGCTGGAGGGCGAAAGTAAGAAGGACTACAAGGCACTTCTGGAGAAGATGCTCCTGAAAGAGCCGGACAAGTACTTCACCAATGACAGCACCAGGCACACGGCCGCGGAATACCGCAAGTTCTTTGTGCGCAACAGCATCTTCATGGAGGAAGGTCACTTCCGCAGAATGCACGATGCTCTGATTGCCGGAGATCCGAAACTCCGTTCACTTAGAGCGCTGTACTCTCAGGTGTTTGGAGACTACGCAGATTATTCCCGTGCAACCTCCACAGCAAAGGGGGTGAAGACGTGGCAGAAATAAATGTTTTTGCTCCGCTGTCCTCTTTGCAGTGGGTAGACCGTGAACGGCTCAGAGCCAACGACTACAACCCCAACAAAGTCAGCGAGGATAATCTGCAGCTGCTCACTCAGTCCATTCTGACCAACGGCTGGACACTGCCGATAGTGGTACGGCCTGACTACACCATCATCGACGGCTTTCACCGCTGGACAGTCTCAGGCCGTGAGCCGCTGAAAACCAAGCTCGGCGGCAAGGTGCCTGTGGTTATCGTGGCACACACGGACGAGTCCGATGATATCTACGGTACCATTACTCACAACCGCGCGCGAGGCACACACCTGCTGGAGCCTATGAAAGCTATAGTCAAGCGGCTTATCGATGAGGGCAAGACCGTGCCTGAAATCAGTAAGCAGCTGGGCATGAAGCCGGAGGAAATCTTCCGTCTCTCTGACTTCTCCCGTGATGACTTCCTGCAGATGATGACTGAGGGCGCGACCTACAGCAAAGCAACCATTTTCAAAAACATTTAGAGGGTGATTACATGCAGCAGTATGAGAAGTTAAAAGTTTATATCCGCACAGAGAATGGACGTACTGTCTGCATGTGCCTTAAATCCAATAAAAGGTGTACCCGGCAATGTGAGGAAGACGAGGTATCTCGTGACCGATACAAGGGCTGGGAAAGCACAATGTCCCGCAACCGCTGGGGCAAATAAAAAGATACCATACACTCAGTCGTGAAAGGGTGACCGCTTATGACAGCTCACCGACATTCGCCTCCTTTCGCGGTGGCGTCACTCTGCGGCTGTGTGTTCCCTTTATCTGATTGCAGGCCATTAGGCGGCGTCTTGGGTGAGGACTCCGCCTGATGTGCGCTGACTATCATTCATCATCTGGAGAGGAGGCGCGCGGTGGTGAATAATACCAAGCCGAAGACTTTGAAAGAGTCTGGTTTCTATCAGACAAAAGAATGGAGAAAAGCCAGAAAGCTGGCGCTCCAGAGAGATCACTACCTGTGTCAATTACGCATCTCAAAAGGCTGCACCAGAAAAGCCAATACTGTCCACCACATCAAGGAGCTGGAGGATTACCCGGAGCTGGCGCTGACACTGAGCAACCTGACGAGCTGCTGTTATGCATGCCATGAGGAGACCAAGACCAAGGGACGCGAGTTGCCTTGTGGTGTAAGGATAATAAAGATGTGATTTCCGCTCGCTCTGATTTCGATGCGAAGCACTGTCACCGACGACACGGAGACTGAGGGTATCCCCCCCTACCTCCGAAGTTGGAGAGGGGCCGCTATGTAACCGCGCGCCCTTGTCCCTTCGTATCGACACTCGCACATAAGATTTTTTTGGAAAGAGGGGCTGTTGCAACAGCCGTAAAAACCGCAGAAACAGAGCGGGCTTAATTCTATATTCCCCGGCAAAAAACACAAAGGAGGTGCGCTGTATGGCCGAGAAGAAAGACGGAAAAGTGGTTTTGAAAGTAGACCTGAACGAGCAGGCGAAAATAATCCTTGAGAAAGCGCAGGAGAAGGGTGTGGAACACTCATTTCTCTTTATAACGACCTTCCAGCGCTATAAAGAGCATATCACTCATTTGGCAGACCTTGAAAAAATCATCAAGGAGGAGGGCATGCTCTGCAAAAAGGAATATGTGAAGGGTCGTGCAAATCTTTACATGAATCCGGCAATAAGCGCTTACAACTCCACCGCGAGCGCTGCGGACAAGACTGCCCAGCTCCTGATACGCTACATTGTTGCTCCGCTTAAGGATGCCGATGGAGACGGCGATGGAGACGCTTTTGACCTCTTCTGAGGGGTCCCCAACATAGTCCGGTCATCAAAGGCGTATCAGTTTGCTGTTGATGTTCTGGAGGGGAGAATTGTCTCAGGCAAAAAACGAAAGCAGGCTTGCCGCCGTTTTTTGAGTGAGCTGGAAAAGTCCTTTTCAGACCCGACATATCCGTGGATATTTGACGTTGAAAAGGGCTATCGACCTATAGAATTCATGGAGCGCTTCTTGGTTCCTACTAAGGGCGCGTATTCCAGAATGGAGCTGCTGCCCTGGCAGCATTTCATTGAGGCGAATATGTACGGCTGGATTTCCAGAAAGACAGGCTACCGTAGATTTCGCGAAGCAATCATAATTGTCGGTCAGGGCAACGGAAAGTCTACTCTGATTGCCGGTAACGCTTCCTTTGGCCTCACCAAAGATAATGAGCGTGGTGCAGAGATTTACTGTCTCTCAAACGCCCGTGAACAGGCAAAAATCATTTTCAATGAGTGTGCGGCACAGATAAAAGGCTCTCCGCTACTCTCGAAGCACATCGATTTAACAAAAGATGGCGCTTATTACAAAAACAGTAAATTTGAGCCGCTGGCCTCCGACTCCAAGAACCTTGACGGACGAAATGTCCACATGGCAGTCTTTGACGAAATCCATGAGTTCCGCGACTACAAGCTGCTCAATGTTATCAAGGGCAAGACTAAGAAGCGTAAACAACCCCTTATTATCTACATAACCACCCTCGGTACCGTTATTGACGGCCCTTTGATGGATTATTACGTGCTCGGCAGCAACATTCTGGACGACTCCGGCGCTATTTCCAAGAGAGCCGCTGACCGCACTTTCGTCTACATTGATGAGATTGACGAAGACGACGATCCCAACGATGTAACCTGCTGGGCAAAGGCTAACCCCTCTCTTGGCGTTCTGCTTGACCTTGACGACCTGATTGATGAGTGGGAGCGTGTGAAGACCATTCCGGCCGAGCGCAACAACTTCATCAACAAGCAGTTGAACGTCTTTACCATGGTGGATGAGCTTTCGTTCCTCGATGCGAAGACAATTCGTGCCAATAACGGCGAACATTCCATTGATGCCCTGCGCGGCTGCCGGTGTTACGGCGGCTTCGACCTTGCAGAGACTGAGGACTTCACTTCTGCCTGTCTGGAGTTCCCGCTGGCAGATAACAAGTTCTTTGTGCTTTCCCATTCTTGGGTACCTCGAAAGAAAGTCGCGGAAAACCACGAGAAGCTCGAATGGGATGAGTTGGAGCGGCAAGGCCATTTGACCATTGTGGACACCGATTATGTCGAATATGAGCTTGTAATGAAGTGGTTTATGGATGCCCGGGAACTGTACCGTATAGATTCTATAGGATATGACCCAGCAAAGGCATTTATGCTTGTGCAGGAGCTAAGGAAAAACGGCTTCATCCTCAATGAAGTGCGTCAGGGTGAAATGACCTTGACGGCGCCGCTGGACAACCTTAAAGAGCGTTTTCTGGACAAGAAGGTAATATACAATAACAACCCGCTGTTCCGCTGGTACCTGGGCAATGTCAAGCTCACCAAGCGCAGCGTGAACGCCACATACCTGCCCACCCGGCAGAATAAATACCGAAAAATTGACGGATTCGCCGCCTTGCTCGATGCGCACACCGAGTACCTGCGGAAGAATCCGCTTTTTATTGCCGAGGACAAGAAATTGGTCTCGGTAAT
>JAEDMF010000141.1 GCA_016303175.1 Bacteroidales bacterium | reverse complement strand
TCGACGAGATTGCGGATGAGGGCGTACAGAAGGCTGTGATTGCCTTTGATGCTGAGGTCTTCGGGAATGAGGTTTTCCAGTTTTATGCCGTTGTCCCTTATTTGAGCGGACAATTCCTCCGCCACGTCGTCAACCACCTTCTTAAAGCATACATACTCTTTCTGTAATTTTTCCGGAGCTTCTTCCATCTTGGTAATCAGGGAGATGTCGCGTATGAGTTCAGACAGGCGCAGGGTCTGCACATAGGCTCTGGAGATAAAGAGCTCGCGTTTCTGCGCATCCATCGAGGGGTTTCCAACGAGAGTTTCAAGATATCCTCTTATACTGGTGACAGGGGTGCGGAGTTCGTGGGCCAGATTGCCGGTAATCCTGTTTTTCTGGCTCTGGAGCTCCTGGTCGGCCTTCTTCCGGGCAGCCTCGTCGGCCCTGAGGGACAGGCGCCGTATGAGTACGACGGCGATGCCGAAGAGCATGCAGACGGTCATCACCAGCGCCCAGTTAGGGTGCATGAAGCGTTTCTGCTCCATTTCGAAGGGCAGGGCAGTGCGTATGATGATGTTGCTGTATCTGCGCGCGAAGTAGATGTATTCCATCCCCGAGGTGTCCGAGCGCCTGATTGAGCATCCGTCCTTTCCCTTGAGGCAGGCCTTGATTTCGGGGCGTGAGAGGTGGTTGCCCGCAACTCCGCCCGCATTGTAGGAGTCGAAAATCACGCTGCCGTCCTCCCGGATGACACTGACTCTTATCCCCTCCGGGAGCAGGGCTGTTGTGCCAGCATAGTCCCCGCTGCGGCAGATGATGTCTGCGTAAGCCTCCAGACGGGAGGAAAGTATAGCTTTCTTGTAATTGTGCTCACTGCTCAGTTCTACAATGACGAGCACTGCGGTGAAAACTGCGAAGACCGCCGATACCCATATCCACAGCCGTTTGTTCATGATTCCTGCCAGATTAAAATGAAAACTTCAGGCATTGTTCTCCAGACTGTACCCGAAGCCGGCCCTGTTGGTTATCAGGTCTCTGCACGATCCCAGTTTGGAGCGTATTCTCGCTATGTGCACGTCCACAGTCCTGTCCAGTACATAGGGCGCGTCCTTCCACAACTCCCTGATGAAGTCGGAGCGGGAGAAAATCTTGCCGGGATTGGAGGCCAGCAGATACAGAATGTCGTATTCCTTGCGCGAGAGTTGCACGGGAAGCCCTCCTGCCGTGACTGTCTTGTTGGCGCAGTCAATATTGAGATCGCCGATTATTATGGACTTGCTCTTGTTCTGTTTGGCGGAGCTTCTGCGGAGCACGGCTTTCACCCTCGCGAGAACCTCGTTTATGGAGAAGGGTTTGCTGATGTAGTCGTCGCCCCCGGCCGAAAAACCGGTCAGCATATCGTTCTCGGAGTTGCGTGCCGTGAGGAAGATTATAGGCACAGGGCAGGCGTCCACCCTGCGCAGGGTGTCGGCGAGCTTGAAACCGGACATTCCGGGCAGCATTATGTCCAGCAGAATGATGTCGGGAGTGTTGCCCTTGCGTATTTGTGCCAGAGCAGCCTCGCCGGTGCCGCATTCTACGGTCTCATAGCCGGCGGCCGAAAGGTTGAAGGCCAGAATCTCGCGGATGTCCGCCTCATCATCTACTATCATTACTTTCATACTCCGCAAAGATAAGCCATTAAATGATACATTGGCATTACGGCGTGTTAAGAAAATGTTACAAACTGCATCAACTTTGTTAAATAATGAATAATTCAGCATAACAGGCTTCATTATTGTATCTGTTTCCGGGTGGAAAACTGCAATTTTGCGGTGCAAAAACTATTATATGATAATGAAAGAGATTCTGTTGAACATATTTACCCTGGCAGGAGCGCTCGGAATGTTCCTCTACGGTATGAATATGATGAGTACCGGCCTCCAGAAAGCTGCCGGAAATGGTCTGCGCAAACTTCTCGCCACTATGACTTCCAACCCGTTCAAGGGGGTGCTTACCGGCTTCGGCGTGACTGCGGCCATTCAGTCATCCAGCGCAACCACAGTGATGGTCGTGGGCTTCGTCAGCGCCGGACTTCTCACGTTGTCTCAAGCCATAGGTGTCATAATGGGCGCGAACATCGGTACCACAATGACGGCCTGGATCATTTCCATATTCGGCTTCAAGGCTGACGTTTCTGCCCTTGCGGTGCCGCTGATGTTCCTGGGCTTCCTTATGAGTGTTTCCAAGAAGGACAAGCTGCGCAATATCAGTGAGCTGATAATGGGATTCAGCCTTCTGTTCCTGGGTCTGTCACTGATGAAGAGTTCTGTCCCTGACTTGAGTGAAACGCCCCAGGTGCTGGAATTCATTACCCGCTGGTCTGGCCACGGCTTCGCTTCTGTGCTGCTCTTTCTGGGTCTTGGAACCATACTTACCCTTATCCTTCAATCTTCCAGCGCTACTGTGGCCCTGACGCTCATTATGCTTGATATGGGCTGGATACAGTTCGATATGGCGGCGGCGATGGTGCTTGGCGAGAATATAGGCACAACCATAACAGCCAATATTGCGGCGGCGGTGGGCAACGTGAATGCAAGACGCGCGGCATTGGCGCACACGGTTTTCAACGTCTTCGGCGTAATATGGGTGCTGGCAATATTCCATCCTTTCGTGCATTTTGCCCAATGGGTTGTTTCCCTGCTCGGCGTGGATGAGGCAACGTCTGCAGTTTACGGCATTTCAATGATACACACTCTGTTCAACCTGGCCAACACTTTCATTATGATATGGTTCACGAAACAGATTGAATCGCTGGTGAAATTGATCATCAAGGACAAGGACAAAGCAGAAAAGCCGGAAGAAGGTGGCATCCGTTTTATCGACTACGGTCTCATTTCCACTCCGGAGCTTGCTCTTGCAGAGTCCAGCAAGGAAATAATCCATTTCGGCAAGATAATGAAGAACGGTATGGAATATGTAGCCGAGGCCTTCAATGCGTCAGGCAATGATGAGAAACTGATGTTCTTCAGGAACAAGCTTGTCAAATATGAGGAGATTTCCGACCGTATTGAATATGAAATAGTTAAGTTCCTCAATGACCTGGGACGCAGGCATTTGAGTGATGACTCCAAAAATCTGGTCCGCTCCCAAATCAGGATTGCCTCTGAGATGGAGTCTCTGGGCGATGAGGGCGAGTCCATAAGCCGCACCATCGTCCGTATGAATTCCTATGGCCGCAGGCTGTCTCAGGATCATATAGCTAAGTTGGCCCAGATGTCTTCTCTGCTGTCCAAGGCTTATGAGGATATGATCTGGAACCTTGAGAATGCCTCCAAAATCAAGGACATACATAATGCCGAGGCTGACGAAAGAGCCATCAATGATTTCAGGGAGGAGTGCCGCGCGCAGGAACTTGAAGGAATGGAGTCCAAAGGTGAGGCTTATTTCGAGACGGTATTCTATCTGAATATTCTTGACAAACTTGAGATTATGGGTGACCACCTCATCAATATCTCCCAGTGCCTTCTTCCCAATGAGGATTAAGTAGTTCGCAAGTCCGACTGACTTTTTTCGTTGCAAATCTGCTGCAGGACCCTGAAGTGTTCAATTATGTTCCTTGGGTCCTGCATCCGTGTAGAGGAACTTGCGTCGGCTGTGCCGCATTGTCTGATTGCACTGTCTTTCTCTGCCGTGCTGCCGTTGAGGCTCGGGGCATTGCCGTTCCGGGAGCTGGATTTGCCCGTGGGAAAGGCGGCTTGCCATAGGTCGCCCAGGACTGCGGCTCCGTAGAAGCCTATTTGCAGTAATGTTCCGATATTCTCCGCGCAGACGCCTCCGAGTGCATAGACCTTGTCCTGGAGCAGTTGCCGGGCAGCTGCCTGTTCGAGCTCTTTTCTGTCGAAGGCGGCTCCGTAGCCTTGTTTTGAGATACTGTCGAAGATGGGGCTCAGGAAGAGGTAGTCGCAGACGGTAAGGTTGTCGCGGATTTCTTCAAGGCTGTGGCAGGATCGGGATAGGCTGAAACGGCGGCCGTCCGCCTGCCCGCTGCCAGCGCTGTCGCCCGTACAGCCTGCTTCACCCGCACTGCCCACAACTCCCTTGCCAGCGACGCTGCTGTCCGCTTCACCCGCACTGGATCTGGTGAGCCATTGCGGCGCCAGAGGGTTGCGGCTGTTGAGATGCACTCCGCCCAAACCATATTGCAGAACAAGATCAAAATGGTCGTGCAGTATGATGCGCGGACGATACTCTTCTTTGATGCGGCCAATCCATTCTTCGAGGCTTTCCCGCCCGGCTCCGGGTTTGCGCAGATGCAGGCGCTCGAGTCCGGCCCGGAACAATTCGTTGACGATTTCAGTCTCGCCCTCGAAGAAGTCGGGCAGAGTGATGACTGAAAGTTTCATTTCGTTTTTGGG
>JAEDMF010000140.1 GCA_016303175.1 Bacteroidales bacterium | reverse complement strand
GGAGCCCCTCCGGCGTAAGAAGTCGGGGCCGAGCAGGGCAAAATGTTTACAGGGGAAACGCTCCCGGAACAGGCGCCGGCGATGCTTCCTGCCACAGAAGCAGCCCTGAGCATATCTTCGAGACGAGTGCTCTGACTATATGAATATCCCGTCCTGTCGCCGCACAAGGCCCTTATGCCGACACCATAGTCTATCTGCGAAACCGCCGAACTCACCTGCGAATCCGACAGGGACAGGCTTCTTGTGCGCAGATGTTCAAAATACAAGTCAGCCCACTGCGCCCCACCCTTGAGGGCCGCCGCAACGACAGCATTCAAGTCCCTCTCCCCCACTGCGAAAAAATTCATCAGACGGAAGAGTTCTTCCTGCTTGCTGATTCCCATCATATTGTTGTTTTTTCCAGACCCTCATCCTCGGGAAGACCCGGCTGCAGGGCCGCGGCAACGGCAAGACGGTCGCAACGCTCATTCTTAGGATTGGCAGCATGCCCCTTTATCCAAGTAAAAGTAACTTGATGGCGCGAATACACGGCCAGAAATCTCTGCCACAGGTCCACATTCTTGACCTTTTTCCAACCCTTCTGCTGCCAGTTCTGTATCCATCCTTGAGTCACGGCATTGACCACATAGGTTGAATCACTGAATACGTTGACCCTTGCATTTTCCCATCTTATCGCCTCCAATCCAACTATCACGGCCATAAGTTCCATACGGTTGTTGGTCGTGCGGGCAAAACCTCCGCTGAACTCCTTCTCGTAGTCGCCGCAACTGATGACTACTCCATATCCGCCCGGACCCGGATTGCCTCTGGATGCGCCGTCAGTATAAAGAATGATTTCAGGCCTTTCCCTCATACCTACTCAGCGACATCGTCTTTCCGGGAAAAATCTGCAGAATTGCGGCAGGGAGCCGGCTTTCCGGCGAGTATCCTGTCATATTCCTGACGTTTACGGAATACGTCGATGGCCGTATAGATGGCAGAAATCATGCTGCGGGGGTCAGCTTCGTCACGCCCGGCAAGTTCATACGCGGTGCCGTGGTCGGGTGAGGTGCGGACAATGGGCAGACCTGCCGTGTAGTTCACACCCAGTTCGAAGGCAAGGGCCTTGAAAGGAGCCAGTCCCTGGTCGTGGTACATTGCAAGCACGGCGTCGAACTTATTATAGTTGCCCAGACCGAAGAAGCCGTCGGGAGAATAAGGTCCGAAGGCCATTATGCCTTCCTTTTGAGCCTGTTCCACTGCCGGCAGAATGATTTTCTGCTCCTCATCGCCTATGAGACCTCCGTCACCGCAGTGGGGATTGAGCCCGAGCACCGCAAGTTTGGGGTCGTATATACCGAAATCCCTCTCGAGGGAGGCCTTCATAAGACGCAACTTGTCCAGCAACAGTTCCGTGGAAATGGATTTTGGGACATCCCTCAGCGGAATATGCTGGGTGGCAACGGCTATCCTCAGATTATCGGCCACCATCAGCATCACTGCCTTGTCCACGCCGAACTGTTTTTCCAGAAACTCGGTATGGCCAGTAAAGCCAAAGCCTTCCGCATTCATCGCCCTCTTATTGAAAGGGGCCGTCACAAGCACGTCAATCTTACCCTTCTTAATATCGTCAACCGCGCACTCCAAAGACTTTAGGGCACATTTCGCCGCCTCGGGAGTGGGCTGGCCGGGCTCCACGTAAACATTGTCCGGCAGACAGTTCAGGACATTGACATACTTGGGCTTGGCATCTTCTATATTGGTAATGACATTTGTGCTTATCTGGCCTATATCGTTGATGGTCTTCTTATAGAAAGCGAAAAGTTTGGAGGAGCCATACACCACCGGCGTACACAGCTCAAGCATCCTTTCGTCGGCCAAGGCCTTGATTATTACCTCGTAACCTATGCCGTTACCATCACCCTGGGATATTCCCACTATAATTTTCCTATTCATATATCTATTGCTAATTCTTACAAATATAATCAATTTTTACGTATATTTGTTATTCACGAGTCTGTTGATATGGAGATGCAGTATTTACAAGGCGTAGGGCCCAAAAGGGCTATGCTTTTGAGCAAAGAGTTGGGATTGAACAGCATTGAAGACCTGCTCCGTTTCTTTCCCACCCGCTACATCGACCGCAGCACCATCACCCCCATCGCGGAAATTGTGCCCGAGGCTGCCTTTGTGCAAGTGCGGGCCAAGGTTATTTCCAGAGAAATCAAGCCCAAAAGATTGAGCGTGATTGTAGAAGACAGCACTGGTAGGATGGAACTGGTGTTCTTCAGGGGTATAAAATGGGCAAGCGAGAAACTTTCTCCGGGCAGCGAGTTCATTTTCTTCGGCAAGCCTGCGGCCTTCAACGGCAAAGTAAATATGGTGCATCCGGAAATCGACCCTCCCAATTCAGATACCTCGGGAGTGATGACAGGGGTTTATCCCAGCACAGAAAAAATAAAGAATGCGGGCATTACCGGCAAGGTGATGAATAAGATAATGGCCGCCGCGCTGGAGGCCGGCCTTCCCTCGATACAGGAGACCCTGCCCGACTATGTGCTGAAATCCAAGTCGCTGGTACCCATACACTTCGCCCTGCGCAACATACACTTTCCCCAATCCGCCGACGCCCTGCTCAAGGCACGGCGTCGTCTGAAATTCGAGGAACTGTTTCTGCTGCAACTGTCCTTGCTCAAGCAGAAATTCGTGCGCATGCGTTCTGTCAAAGGCATAGAAATGCCCAAGGTCGGTCCTTCTTTCAATGCTTGCTATAATGCCCTGCCGTACAAACTCACGGGAGCCCAGCAGAGAGTCATCAAAGAGATACGGGAGGATATGCGCAGCGGACGGCAGATGAACCGCCTGCTTCAGGGCGATGTGGGCAGCGGCAAGACCATGGTGGCCGTATTGTCCGCCCTCATTGCCTCAGGAAACGGCTTCCAAAGTTGCATAATGGCTCCTACCGAAGTGCTCGCGCGCCAACATTGGCGCAACATAAGCAAATATCTCCTGCCCACGGGAGTCAAGTGTGCGGTCCTGACAGGCACCACCAAGGCGTCCGAAAGACGGGAAATCCACGCAGGTCTCGAGGACGGCAGCATAGGCATAATTGTCGGCACCCACGCCCTCATCGAAGATGACGTGAAATTCAAGAACCTGGGCCTCGCCATAATAGACGAGCAGCATCGTTTCGGAGTGGACCAGCGAGCCAAGTTGTGGAACAAGCGCAACGACGGTCTGCTGCCCCACGTGCTCGTGATGACCGCCACCCCCATTCCGCGCACTCTCGCAATGACCCTGTACGGAGACCTCGACGTGTCAGTAATAGATGAAATGCCCCCCGGACGCACTCCTGTGCAGACTCTGCACTGTTATGAGAGCAAGCGGGCCTCGGTTTATAAATTTATGAGGGAACAGATAGCTCTCGGCAGGCAGATTTTCGTGGTGTATCCTCTTATCTTCGAGAGCGAGAAGATGGACTACAAGAATCTCGAGGCAGGGGCGGAACAGATTATGAACGCCTTCCCCGTACCCCAGTACAAAACAGCGGTGGTGCACGGACAGATGAAGGCGGAAGATAAGAATTTCAATATGGACGCCTTTGTGGCGGGCAGGGCCGACATACTTGTAGCGACCTCGGTGATTGAGGTGGGAGTGGACGTACCAAATGCCACGGTAATGATAATAGAAAGTGCAGAAAGATTCGGACTGGCCCAGTTGCACCAGCTCCGCGGAAGAGTGGGCAGGGGCAGCAACCAGTCCTACTGCATACTTATGACAGATTTCAAGCTCTCATCCGAAAGCAAGCGCCGCATCGAACTGATGTGCAGCACAGACAACGGATTCACGCTCGCAGAAGAAGATATGAAACTGCGCGGTCCGGGCGACATGGACGGAACTGCCCAGAGCGGTCTGCCTGTGGAACTGAGCATAGCCTCTCTGGCCAAGGACGGAATGCTTCTTTCCGAGGCCCGCGACTTTGCGATGCGCATATTAGAAAGGGATCCTCAGCTCAGCGCTCCCGCTAACGACCTTCTGTTCAAAACGCTCAACTCAGGACGCTATGCAATCAAGGACTACAGCGTCATCAGTTGAACTGATTCACAACAATGCTCCATTCAGAGCCTTGAACGACGCGTAGCAGGCCTTGAGACTATCTTCCCATACGGGGACTTCCACCCCGAAGACACTGCGTATCTTGTCTTTGCACAGAACGCTGTATGCGGGTCTTTTCACCTTTGAAGGGTATTCGTCGCTGCTGCAGGGGACTATTGCCCCCTCGTGTCCGGAAAGCGAGGCTATGCGTGAGGCAAAGTCGTACCAAGTGCACTTGCCCTCGTTGCTGAAATGGTATGTACCCTGCGTGAGCGAGTCCACTCCCCTGTCCATAATGACAGTTATG
>JAEDMF010000008.1 GCA_016303175.1 Bacteroidales bacterium | reverse complement strand
ATTTACGCAGGGGAATATCCTTGAAGGAAAGTTTTCTGCTTATGCCGCCCGTCTTGACAACACCCGACGCATTCACGACATAATCTTCCAACTGAAAATTTCGTGCCATTGTGAATATCTTCAGCAGAGAAAGCTCTTCATCCAGCGAAAGGTAAACTGTGGCAAGGGCTTTGGAACTGCCTTTGGGCAACTCACAGGGGTCTGCCTTGAAATTACCCACATTGATCTTCTCCCCGTTGCCCACATAAACCATACTGCCCTCCACGTCCTTTAGGGAAAAGGCCGGCCCATTGTTTACGATGTCCGCCGACAGAGTCACCTTAACACTCGAGAGGCCTGTCGGCACCATTGAGACAATACTGTAACCAGTCACTTTAATGTCTCCGGCACGGGAACACGCGAGACTGAGGAACATCAGCATCACGACCAGAATATTTTTGAAAATTGCCTTCACCATTGTTCTGAACCTCAATTTCCGCAAAGATACTCATTTTGGCGAAGATAATTCCTTTGGCAGGGCAAAACTAGCGCGACAAATACGGCGCGGGGAGTTTGAATCTACGTAATTGAACAAAAAACCTTAACTTTGTGGGTTACGAACATATATTGGACATGAAGGTTTATATAGAAACATACGGCTGTCAGATGAATGTGGGAGACAGCGAAGTCATACTGTCAATTCTCGGGAAGGTTGGATACAGTCTGACCGACGATATGAACGAGGCAGACCTGATTCTGGCCAACACCTGTTCCATACGGGACAACGCGGAGCAGCGTATATGGGGCAGGATAGAGCAGTTCCGACTTGCCAAACGCAAAAACAAAAATGTGAGGATAGGCATAATGGGCTGCATGGCGGAGAGACTCAAGAGCGAATTGCTCGAAAGCGGAAAGGTGGACCTCGTGTGCGGTCCGGATGCATACAGGAGGCTGCCCGCCCTACTTGAGGAACTCGGACATACTACCGTAGCGATGGACGTTGAGTTGTCCCGCACGGAGACTTATGCAGACATAGAGCCCAAACGCATAGATAGCAACGGAGTGTCGGCGTTTGTCTCCATAATGAGGGGATGCAACAACGTATGTTCCTATTGCATAGTGCCTTACACAAGAGGGGTAGAGAGAAGCAGGGATGTTGAGAGCATTGTGCGAGAGGTGCGCACCTTGTGGGAAGGCGGTTACAGGGAAGTGACCCTTCTGGGCCAGAACGTCAATTCCTACAGCTATACGGACAAGGAGGGCAAGCACACTGGTTTTGCGGAACTTCTGCGAAAGGTGGCCGGGGAATTTCCCGCAATGAGAATAAGGTTCAGCACCTCCAATCCCCACGATTTGAGCGACGACATATTATACGCCATCGCGGAGCACGAGAACATCTGTCGCCACATCCACCTCCCGGTCCAGAGCGGCAGCAATGCTATGCTTGAAAAGATGCGAAGAAAATACACCCGCGAGTGGTATCTGGACAGAGTGGAAGCCATACGCAGAATCATACCCGGATGCAGCCTGACCACGGACGTCATAGCCGGATTCTGCGGAGAAAGTCTGCAGGACCACCTGGACACCCTGTCTCTGATGGATAAGGTCGGATTCGACAGCGCCTTCATGTTCCAGTATTCGGAACGGCCCGGCACACTCGCGGCGCGCAAATACGAGGACGACGTGCCCCCGGCAGAAAAGACCAGACGCCTGAATGAAATAATCGAGCACCAGGTCAAAACTTCGGGAAGAAGATACGCGGCTCAGATGGGCAAGGTTTTCGAGGTACTCATTGAAGGACCGTCGAAAAAGAGCATCAGCGACCTCTGCGGGCGTGCCTCCAATAATATGATGTGTGTCTTTGAGGACAAGCATCCCGACAGGAACAGAGTGGGCAGCACAGCCAAAGTCAGGGTTGTAGGAAGTACCTCCGCCACACTGATTTGCGAAGAAATAGAGAATGCTATATAATTACGAAACCAGAATGTTGAAACGATTGATAAGCATAATGATTGCGGTGCTGGGAGCGGCGACCGCTTATGGAGCTCCGGACTATAACGGCAAAGCTCTTCCCGGAAATCTTTTTCCGGATACAATTTCGTGGACTGAGTCCATACAGAAGATGGACGGCAACCAGTATCAGGTACAGTTCACCGGCAAAATACTGGAAGGCTGGCACAGCTACTCCATCAATGACCCCGACTCCCCTACCGAGCTTGAATTCATTGATCCTCAAGGCTACGTCCTCATTGGAGAAGCGAGCGACAGTCTTGAGGGCAACACATTCATTATCAAGCAGTTGATAGAAGTCACCGGCAAGAAGCCCGTGATGCGGGTTAATATCTCGTGGCGCAGTTGCAAGGGAGAGGAGTGCCGCAGTCCGGAGGACAAAGAGTTCAGCATCAGCCTGCCTTCCGCAAAAGCAAACAAGAAGTCAAGGCGCGCCGGGGCAGCGGCAGCGGGTGAAGCAGCAAAAAACACTGCAACCCAAGGAGAGGCCCCGGTGTGGGCAATGATACTTGAGGCCATACTGTGGGGACTGGCAATGCTGCTGACCCCCTGTGTATTTCCTATGGTTCCGCTTACCGTATCCTTTTTCATAAAAGGCTCGGGCAGTCCCCGTCAAGGTAGGGCAAAAGCTCTTCTGTACGGACTCTTCATAGTACTGCTCTATACTCTGCCAATCTGCATCATAATCGGCCTCACAAGATTGCTGGGAGGCGGCAGCGTGACGGCAGACATCTTCAATTGGCTATCCACTCACTGGCTTCCCAACCTGCTTTTCTTCGCTGTGTTTATGGTCTTCGCTGCCTCCTTCTTTGGAGCATTTGAAATCAACCTACCAAGCAGTTGGAGCAATCGTGCCGACAAGAACAGCAACAAAAAAGGCCTTGCCGGCGTCTTCTTCCTGGCTCTCACCCTCGTTATTGTATCCTTCTCTTGTACCGGCCCCATCGTGGGTACAGTACTCATCAAGAGCACTCAGGGCGAATTCTGGATGCCAATGGTGACTATGCTTGCCTTCAGCGTGGCCTTTGCCCTGCCGTTCACACTACTGGCCTTCTTCCCCTCAGTACTGAAAAAACTGCCCAAGAGCGGAGGATGGCTCGGCAACGTGAAAGTGGTGCTGGGCTTCATCGAAATTGCCCTTGGCCTGAAATTCCTCAGCACAGCAGACCAGACCTACCATTGGGGCATATTGGACAGGGAGGTGTATCTGGCCATATGGATAGTATGCTTCAGTCTGCTTGGACTATATCTTTTGGGCAAAATCCGTTTCAAAAACGACTCTCCCACAGAACATCTGTCCGTTTTCCGTCTGGTTCTGGTGATAGCGGTGTTCTCTTTCGTGGTATATCTGATTCCGGGTATGTGGGGAGCGCCTCTCAAGGCCATCTCCGGATATCTGCCTCCTCTAAGCACTCAGGATTTTGTACTGAAGAACGCCGATTGGCAGAATGGAGGAGGGTATGACACATACCCGGCACACGATAGTGCGGGAGGCGCAAGTGGCGAAGGCAGAACAAACAGCACAGGCATTGCGGAAGATGCAAACAACGCAAGCAATACAGGCAACGCAGACAGCGGAGCCACCATACGCATAGCTCACTCCCTAGTGGCATACACGGACATCGACAGCGGGGTAAAGGCGGCGGCGCGTAGCGGTAAAAAAGTATTTGTGGACATTACTGGACACGGATGTGTCAACTGCCGCGAGATGGAAGAGCGCGTATGGAGCGACCCGAAGGTGCTACGCATACTCAAAGAGGATTTTGTAATTGTGGCCCTATACACTGACGACAAGACCAAACTCCCTGAATCCCAATGGATTACCACATCAAAAGGGAGAGTACTGAAGGATGTGGGTCGAGTAAATTCCCACATTGCCTTGGAGCGTTTCGGAGTCAATGCCCAACCGAATTACATCATACTCGACAGCACGGGGCGGCAAATCAGCTCACCACGCGGATACAACCTTGATATTCAATCATTTATAACATTCTTACAAAGCACCGAATAAGCACCTGTGTAAAAAAGTGTAAAAGAGTGTAATTTTTTGGAAAAATATTTCTACCTTTGTCATTGCGTCAAAATAACGGAATGATAAAGTTTATCGGCTCATATACCGCCAAGGTGGATGACAAAGGTAGGGTGGTTTTCCCGTCCGACCTGCGGGAGCAGTTTCTTGCCTGCCTCGGTCACGATGGAGTCAGTCCCGAACAGGTGGACTGGAGGTTCGTCGTGAAGAAAGCCATCTGGGCTCCCTGCCTGGAAATGTACAGTTTCACTGAATGGGAGAAGGAGAGCGAGCGTATCAAAGCCAAAATAAACTTCCTCAACAAAACCCACGATGCTTTCTGGAGAGCCTATACCAGAGACAGAGCCCTTGTAGAGCCCGACGGCAAGTTGGGCAGAGTGTCCATTCCGAAGACGCTTTTGGAGTCTGTCGGAGCGGGCAAAGAACTGGTGTTCTGTGGCAATGACCACAAAATAGAAATCTGGGACAGGGAAAAATACGAACAAAGTGCCCTGTCAGCAGATGAATTCATCAGCCTTGCCGAAAGCCTCTCCGACAATTAAGTCGAGAGGAGGACGGCAGAATGAGCGAGTACCACAATCCCGTATTATTAGACAAATGCGTAAGTTATCTCATAGGAGATGACCGGGACGGTGTTTTCGTTGATGCCACCTTCGGCGGAGGCGGACACAGCCGTGAAATCCTGAACCGTCTGTCTGAGAAAGGTCGTCTGATAGCCTTTGACAAGGACCAGGACGCCATAGACAATGCGTTCAAGGATGACAGACTCACACTAATCAGAAACAATTTCAGATTCATTCATAATTTCGTGTTGGAACAAGGGTACTCCAGCGGCGTTGACGGTGTCTTGGCCGATCTGGGCGTATCCTCCCATCAGTTCGACACCCCCGAACGGGGATTCTCATTCCGTTTTGACGCGCCTTTGGACATGAGAATGAATGTAAAAGCGGAAAAAACCGCCGCTGACATTGTTGGTTCGTACAGCGAAGAGGACCTCGAAAGAGTCCTCCGGATGTACGGCGAAGTGGATGGGAGCCGCAAGGCAGCTTCGCTGATCGTGCAGGCACGCTCTCAGCGAAGCATTCTCACCACGGGTAATCTCAAGGAAGCATTGCAGCGCATTCTGCCCGAGCGCCTTGAGCACAAGATACTTGCGAAGGTGTTTCAGGCCCTGCGCATCGAGGTGAACGGCGAAATGCGCGATTTGGAGAAGTTCCTGCAGGGAGCGGCCAGAAGTTTGAAACCGGGCGGAAGACTCGTGGTACTGACTTATCACTCTCTGGAGGACCGCATGGTAAAAAACTTCATACGCTGCGGCAACATCAGCGGAGAACAGAAGAAAGATATTTACGGGAAAGTGGATGCGCCGCTTGAGGCTGTCAACCGCAAGCCTATCGGGCCCGATGAGGACGAAATCAGCCTCAATACCCGTGCGCGGAGTGCCAAGTTGCGGGTGGCGGTGAAACTCTGAGCGGCAAAGCGGAATCGGAGGGGGGGGCAAGAGTGAAGGCAGGAAAAGCAGGAAAGGCAGGGAAGACAAGAAGGGAAGGAAACATAGAAGGAAGGTAGGAAGGGAAAATAACAAAAAGAGAATAGCGAAAGAAGCAAGGGACAGAAGCAAAAAGAAACAAAAGCAAAAAAGCAGCAGAAAATAATACATCAATGAAAGGAAAACTCAAAAATCTGACAATGGCAATGCTCCGGGGCAGGCTTATGCTTGCGCTCGGCTTTGACAAGTATCTGCCCCAGATTGTTTTCTTTTTCTTTATGATGATTTGCTTCATAGGGGCGAATCTCGGCTTTGACAGCACTATGCACCGCCTCAAACAGAACAAGGTGGTTCTGGAAAATCTCAAGAGCCTATACACCGACACAATCTGCACACTTACGAGCCTCAACTCCGTAGATAAGACAGAGCAGCATCTCAAAAAGATGGGCAGCAAAGTGGAATTGCCTGTAAAGCAGGCCATAGTATTGAACAGGGAGGATTAGCTATGGAACGCAACAACGACAGGCTTGCTCCCACTTCAAGAGCAGAATATATGGCACAGGGTATATGGATAGGGCTCATAGTAATAGGCTTATCCCTGATAGTCATACTCATAGGCAAAGTCGTATTCTACAGAGACAGTGCCATCTCCAAGTACTGCCGCCCGAAAAAAGAAGAGGTGACTCTCATACCCACGAGGGGCAATATTCTGGACTGCAAGGGTCGCATTCTGGCCACGTCGTCCACCATATACGAAATAAGGCTGGATTGTAAAATTGCCCCTGACAGCATCTGGAACAAGGATGTGTACGGACTTGCCGCAGAACTTTCGCGCACCATAGGAGGACGCAGCGCAGATTCCTACCTGCAATACCTGCAGAAAGGCAGGGCAGCGGGCAAACGATATCTCCTACTCGCAAAGGACGTGAGCCAGACTGACATTGCCAAGGTGCGAACAATGCCCATTCTCAGGGAAGGACGGTTCAAAGGAGGCTATATGGAAAGCCCGAGCCAGAAGAGAAACTATCCCTACGGCAGTTGCGCCTTCCGCACCATAGGCTATGTGCGCGACAACTCGGACAAGAAGAACAGAATAGGCATAGAGGGCTCTTACGACAGCTATCTGCATGGCTGCAACGGTCTTCAGGTGTTCACCAAGAGCGATTTCAACAACATTCCCACCTCGGACAAGAAAAACCGCAAGGCTGTGCACGGGAAGGACATCAGAACCACTATTGACATAGACATACAGACCATCGCAGACAAGGCTCTGAGGAGCAAGGTGGAGGATGAACCCCTCGTGGAGAAATCCTGCGTGATAGTGCTGGAAAGGGCAACGGGTGCCGTCAAGGCCATGGTCAACCTCGGTCGCAACGGCAAGGGGCAGATTGGAGAATGGGACAATTACGCCATACGTACGGCAGAAGCCCCCGGTTCCGTATTCAAGGGAGTGGTGCTGACTGCACTGCTGGAAGAGGGCTATCTGACCACACTGGAGACTGAAGTACCCACAAACAAGGGCGTATTTACCTATAATAAATTTACTTACAAGGACCTGAAGCACCTTGGTCCCCAAAGGTTCCCAGGCGGAAAAATCAAAGTAAGGGAGGCCTTTGAGATGTCGGCCAACAACACCTTTATGCAGCTTATATGCGACGAGAACAGCTTCGGCAACAATCCCGCCCGCTTTGTAGAAAAGGTGAAGGGCTTCGGCCTTTTCGACACCATAGCCTTCGACATAAAGGGCAATACTCCCCCCTTCATCCTTGAACCGAAGATGAAGAAAAGAAGCATAAAGGGCTCGTGGGATGGGGGTACCTTCCCCAGAATGGCCATAGGCTACGGTATGGAGTTGCCTCCGTTGAACATTGTGACTTTCTACAATGCCATAGCGAACGACGGCAAAATGATGAAACCCTACCTTGTGGAGGACATTATGGAGAACGGCAAGGTGACGGAGCATTTCCCTCCCGTGACAATGCGCGAGAGCATCTGCTCGAAAGCCACGGCAGACACGCTCAAGAGGGCTCTGTCAAGGGTGACATCCGACAAGAGCGGAACGGCTTACTGGCAATTGCACGGGGCAGTTTGTCCCATAGCCGGCAAAACGGGAACCGCCCAGCGCCTGTTCAGGATGAGCAACGGAAGGTACGGCTATCGGGATGCGGACGGCAGGGAGAGCCAGCAGGGCTCATTCGTTGGCTTCTTCCCCGTGGAAAATCCCAAATACACAGCAATAGTTGTAGTATGGGCCAAACCCACCACGAGAAACTTCTACGGAGCCACATGGGCAGCTCCCGTATTCAGAGAAATAGCGGATAAAATTTATTGTTTGAATGAAAACTGACAAATATACAAGCATCACTGCCGACAGCCGTCAGGTACAGAGCGGAACGCTTTTTGTGGCGCTCCGGGGCTTCAGCGTGGACGGACACAAGTTCATAGGCAGCGCCCTCAGCAAGGGAGCGGCGGCAATAGTTTACGACAACGAAGAGGCCGCCTCTGAGTGGAAGGACACTCCGGAGGGAGAAAAAGCCGAATGGTTCCGCGTGGAGGACAGCCGCAAGGCACTGGCGGAGCTTGCAGACGAATTCTACGGCCATCCCAGCCGCAGCCTGAAATTGGTGGGCATCACCGGCACCAACGGCAAGACCACAACCGTAACCCTGCTTTACAAGCTTTTCCGCAAAATGGGCTACAAATGCGGCCTGCTCAGCACCATTGCAAATTATGTGGACACTGAAATGTTCCACGCCGAGAACACCACCTCCGACCCCCTGACCATCAACGCCCTGATGAGGCAGATGGTGGACAAGGGCTGTGAATACTGCTTTATGGAAGTCAGCAGCATAGGAGTGGAGCAATACAGAGTGCACGCCCTGGACTTCAACGTGGGTATTTTCAGCAACCTCACTCACGACCACCTGGACTACCACAAGACATTCGCGGAATACATACGCTGCAAAAAACTCTTCTTCGACAGACTGCCCAAGGGCTCGACCGCCATCATCAACATTGACGACCGCAACGGGGCCATAATGGTACAGAACACGGCCGCAGAGGTAATGACCTACTCCTGTCGCAAGATGGCGGACCACCGCTGCAAGATTCTGGAGGAAAGTTTCGACGGAATGTTGCTCAAAATTGACGGTACCGAACTGTGGTGCCCCCTGATTGGCCAGCACAATGCCTACAATGTCCTCGCCATATACTGCGCCGCCCTGGCCCTGGGAGCGCCGAAAGAAGATATACTGGTGGGGCTGAGCGACATAGGTCAGGTATGCGGAAGGCTCGAACAGCTCAAGGGCCCTCGCGGCGTGAATGTGGTCATAGACTACGCCCATACCCCCGATGCGATGGAGAATGTGCTCAAGACACTTAGGGAGATAGCCCCGAAAAGGGAGCTGTGCTGTCTGTTCGGCTGCGGCGGAGACAGGGACAAGACCAAGCGTCCCGAAATGGGGGCAGTAGCAGTGAAACTCGCCGACAAAGTGATTGTCACAAGCGACAATTCCCGCACGGAAAAAACAGAAGATATCATTGAAGACATCAAGGCAGGCATAGACAAGTCCCTGATGAAGAAGGTGTTGTGCATAGCTGACCGCCGGGAAGCAATACGCACGGCCATACTTACGGCATCCGCTGACAGCACACTGCTGCTGGCCGGCAAGGGACACGAGGACTACCAGATTATAGGCAAGGAGAAACTCCATTTCGACGAGCACGAAGTCGTGAAGGAGATTTTCGCAGAAATGGAGGAGGAATAGAATGTTATACCATTTACATCAATTTCTTGCGGATTTTGACATTCCCGGAATGGGTTTGATGAAGTACCTTACTTTCAGGACGCTTATGGCCGCCCTGACATCGATGCTGCTGACCCTTATCTTCGGAGAAAAGTTTATACGCATAATTCAGCGCAAGCAGATAGGCGAAGAAATACGCGATTTGGGACTGGAGGGACAGTTGAGCAAGAAAGGTACCCCCACTATGGGCGGAGTAATGATAATTCTGGCGACGCTCTGCGGTGTGCTGCTGTGGGAAGATCTGACCAACATTTATACCATCCTGCTGACAGTCACGCTGTTGTGGCTGGGTATGCTGGGCTTCATCGACGACTATATCAAGGTGTTCAAGCACAATAAGAACGGTATGAGCGAGAAGGCCAAGCTGATAGGGCAGATTTCCCTTGGTCTGGCAATAGGTCTGACGGTATGCTACAGTCCGAAAATCAAGGTGCGTGAGGAAGTCCCCGCAAGTGTGCGCACGGAATACAGCATAGACGAGGACGGCACGGTGCACGAAAGTGTCAGCACCATAAAGGCAGACATAGTGAAGAGTACCAAAACCACCATCCCCTTTGTCAAGGACAATGAGTTCGACTACAAGTGGCTTTCTCCCCTGAAAGGCAAATGGAACTGGTGGAGCAAATGGGCCATCTATCTGATAATGATAGTGATAGTCATCACTGCCTGCTCCAACAGCGTCAATCTGACGGACGGACTGGACGGACTCGCGGCCGGCACCACGGCCATATCGTCGGCAGTGCTGCTCATCTTCGCCTACCTCTCGGGCAACGTCATCCAGGCGGGCTACCTGAACATTATGTTCATACCAGGCGCAGGTGAGGCGGCCGTGTTCATGGGAGCGGTCATAGGCGCCCTGATAGGCTTCCTCTGGTACAACTCCTACCCTGCCCAGATTTTTATGGGAGACACAGGCAGCCTGGCCCTTGGAGGGGTAATAGGCGTATGCGCCATACTCATACGCAAGGAATTGCTTCTCCCCATACTCTGCGGCGTCTTCTTTGTGGAGGCACTCAGTGTAATAATTCAAAGGTCATACTTCAAATTCACCAAGAAAAAATACGGTCAGGGACGCCGTTTCTTCAAAATGGCTCCCCTGCACCACCATTTCCAGAAGGAGGGCATAAAGGCGGTAATCAGCGCTCCGGCCCAAGTAAGACCGGAGGCGAAAATCACCGTCAGATTCTGGATAATCCAAGTCATACTTGCAGTAATAACGATAGCATTACTTAAAATCAGATAATCAAAATGGAAAGAATTGTTGTATTGGGCGGCGGCGAAAGCGGAATCGGAAGCGCCGTTCTGGCAAAAGTCAAGGGATACGACGTATTCCTCTCAGATTCGGGCAATATTGCGCCCAAATACGAGCAGGAACTCCTCAAATGGGAGATACCCTACGAGAGCGGAGGCCACAGCGAGAATCTGATTCTCAATGCGTCAGAGATAATCAAGAGCCCCGGCATTCCCTCTTCGGCTCCAATAGTAAGGCAGGCTGAGGAGAAGGGAATACACATCATATCCGAGATAGAGTTTGCCGGCCGCTATGACAGAGCGCGCAAAATCTGCATCACGGGCAGCAACGGCAAGACTACTACAACATCCCTGATTTATTATCTGCTGGAGCAGGCCGGAGTGAATGTAGGTCTGGGAGGCAACATAGGGAAGAGTTACGCCTATCAGGTTGCCACAGAGGACCACGATGTCTATGTGTTGGAGTTGAGCAGTTTCCAGCTTGACAATATGTACGACTTCAAGGCCGACATCGCCATCATCACCAACATCACTCCCGACCACCTCGACCGCTACGACCACAAGATGGAGAACTACGTCAAGGCCAAGTTCCGCATCACCCGGAACATGAACGAGGACGACTGCTTCATCTTCGACAGCGACGACGAGATTACCATACGCCATCTGGACAAGATAATGGTCAAAGCCACCCGCCTGCCATTCAGCCAGAAAACCAAGGTGGAACAGGGGGCCTACGTCGAGCAGGGCCGCATCATTGTGAACGTGCCCGAGAAAGAACCCTGCAACATCTTTCTCAACGAGTTGGCTCTGGAAGTCAAGCACAATGTGTACAACTCCATGGCAGCCGCAATAGCCGCGAAGGTGATGGACATAAGCAACGAGCACATTCGGGCCTGCCTGAAGAGTTTCCAGGCTGTGGAGCACCGCCTGGAGAACGTAGCCAGCGTGGGTGGAGTGCTGTACATCAACGACAGCAAGGCCACCAATGTGGATTCAGCGTGGTATGCCCTCGAGTGCCAGACCAAGCCTGTAGTGTGGATAGTAGGAGGCAAGGACAAGGGCAACGACTATACTCCCCTGCTGGAGCTGGCCTCGAAGAAGGTCAAGGCAATAGTCTGCCTCGGCATAGACAACGTCAAAATACACAACAGTTTCGGCAGCGTAGTCCCCACCATAGTTGACACCCGCAGCGCCGAAGATGCCGTAAGGGAGGCCTCACGTCTGGCAAGCAGCGGCGACGTGGTGCTGCTGTCTCCCTGCTGCGCAAGCTTCGACCTGTTCAAGAGTTATGAAGATCGCGGCAGGCAGTTCAAGGAGGCCGTGAAGAAGTTGTAGGACAGATATTGACTGAAAGGTGATAAAAGATTGTACTATGGAAGAGCGCAGGAAGACCATATTCGGGCGTCTGGCGGACAACATCAGAAAAGGTGACAGGGTCATCTGGCTGATTGTGGTCATACTTATGCTCATCTCCCTGGTGGCCATCTTCTCGTCCACATCCACTCTCGCGATGCATTCGGGGGTGAGCCGCTGGACAATCTTCGCCAAACACATTCTTCTCGTGGCAGCAGGCCTTATGATTATAGTGCTCAGTTCCGCCATCCCGAGCATAAAGTGGTACAGGATGATATCAGCCCTGGGATTCATAGGTTCGCTCGTGCTGCTGCTTTTCCTTGTGCTGCACCTTCACATAGGTGATGCAATCAAGGTGAAGACTGTGAACGGAGCATCCAGGACCATAGACATATTCGGCTTCGGCCTGCAAGTGTACGAAGTGGTCAAAATTGCGATGGTGATGTATCTCTCCTGGGCCCTACAGATGTATGATGCCCGGGCATTCCGCCTGAGCAACTTCCTTGCGGAAAGGTTCCCGTCCGCTTTGGGGTGGCTGGCGAAAGACAATGTCCAACTTTGGATATACATCTTCCTGCCGATAATGATTGTCACCGGCCTCATTCTTCTCGGCAGTACCGGCAGCGCCATACTCTGCTTCTGCGTGATGATGGTCACGCTGCTGATTGGAGGCATCAAATGGAAGAGCCTCATCTCTCCGGTGCTGGTTGTCATTGCCGGAGGCCTGCTTCTGGTCGGAACCCACATTGTCAGCAGCGGAGCCGCAATACCACGTATGAAAACCGTATTCTCCCGTCTGCACGTACCCCTGCCCTATCCCGACAAACAGGCGCGTGAAGAGATGAGGGCAGAAATGGAGCTGTTAAGTATGGAAGCGGACGAACTCCGGGAGGGCAGCGAAGAGCACAGAAAGTATCTGGACAAGCATCGTCAGGCGGAGTCAGCAGGCATAGCCCTGGTGGAAGGCGGACGGCATATTGTCGGCAAGGGACCAGGCAAAAGCACCCAGAAATACGTGGTGCCGGTAATGTACGAAGACTACATCTACAGCCTGCTCATCGAGGAGTACGGTCTGATTTTCGGCATAATTGTTTTGTTGATGTATATGAGTATATTTGCCCGAGGAGGCATAATAATAAGCCACACCACAAACCGCTATGCGCAGGCCTGCGTCGGCGGGCTGGTGTTCCTGATAACGTTCCAGGCCCTGTTCCACATACTGATAAACTGCAATGTCGGCATAGTGTCGGGGCAGACTCTTCCTCTTATCAGCCATGGCAGATGCTCGTTCTTGTGCTTCTGCATAGCATTCGGCGAAATTCTCTGCATAAGCAGGATGACCACCGAGAAGATAGAGCGGGAGAAACAAAAAATGCAAGAATTGATGGAAAAGTCGGAAGGAGGCGACATAGTAAGCGATGAAATTGATAATTAGCGGAGGCGGCACGGGAGGGCATATCTTCCCCGCACTCAGCATTGCAGCCAAAGTCAAGCAGAAGGACCCGTCGGCGGACATACTCTTCGTAGGCGCCGAAGGCAGAATGGAGATGGAAAAAGTTCCGGCGGCAGGGTATCCTATTATAGGACTCAACGTTGCCGGGCTTCAAAGGCATTCCATACTGAAAAACCTTGCTCTGCCCTTCAAACTTGCACAAAGCTTCTTCAAGGCAAGAAGGATTCTGAACCAATTCCGGCCGGATGCCGTTGTCGGAGTCGGAGGCTATGCAAGCGGCCCTGTGCTGTGGTGCGCATCCCACAAAGGCATACCCTGCCTGATACAGGAGCAAAATTCATTCGCAGGCTTGACCAACAAAATGCTGGGCAAGAAGGTGGACTGCATATGCGTGGCCTACGAGGGGATGGAGCGCTTTTTCCCTCAAGACAAGCTGGTATTCACCGGCAACCCGATCAGGGCGGGCATTGCGCCGGCTGACGATGCCACCCGCAACGAAGGCATACGCTTCTACGGCCTCAACCCCCAACGCAGGCACATTCTTGTGCTGGGAGGTTCACTCGGAAGCAGGACATTGAACGAGAGTTTGATGGGTTGGATAGAACAGGGATGCAAGGGCGGAGAGGACGTGGATATCCTGTGGCAGTGCGGCAAATACTATCTTACTGAGGTGGAGGGCTTTATGCGCCAACACAAGAATCCCTGCATACACCACACGGACTTCATCTCGCGCATGGACCTTGCCTATGCCGCCGCTGACATAGTGATATCCCGCAGCGGAGCTTCGTCAATATCCGAACTCTGCGTGTGCCGCAAGGCAACCATCTTCGTACCCTCACCCAATGTAGCCGAAGACCATCAGACCTTCAATGCCAAAAGCCTTGTAAACAAGGGAGCCGCTATGATGGTGAAGGACGCCGATGCAAGGGAGCAACTTATGCCGAAGGCAATCAAGCTGGTGCACGACCGACAGGTAATGAAGGCTATGGAGAAAAATATGGAGCCGCTGGGCATCACTGATGCCGCGGACAGAATAGTGGAGCAGATATATAAAATCGCAAAATGAAGGAAGCATATTTCATAGGTATAGGCGGAATAGGCATGAGCGCCATCGCAAGGTACTGTCTGGCAAAGGGTTACAAGGTGTCAGGCTATGACAGGACGCCCTCGGAGCTGACGGCCGAACTGGAAAAGGAAGGTATGGCTGTCCATTATGAAGACAACATTGCCTGCATTCCGCCAGACGTGGCAAACACCCTAGTTGTATATACTCCGGCCATACCGGCGGACCTGGCTGAACTCAGATATGTGTTCGAAAAGGGATACAAGGTGGTCAAGCGCAGCCGGATGCTGGGAGAGCTCTCGCAGGGAATGCGAACTCTGGCTGTTGCAGGAACCCACGGCAAAACCACGACAAGCACCCTGCTCGCCCACATATTCCAACACAGCGGCACACTCTGCAACGCCTTTCTCGGAGGCATTTCGAAAAATTACGACAGCAACCTGCTGATGGCCGACAATGACATCTTCGTGGCAGAGGCCGACGAATTCGACCGCAGTTTCCTGCAACTGCACCCCGACATAGCCGTAATCACCGCTATGGACGCCGACCATCTGGACATCTACAACGATCTGGCCCACGTACAGGAGGCGTTCAGGGCCTTCGCTTCGCAGGTAAAGGACTGCCTTGTGTGCAAACTCGGCCTGCCGCTCGATAGCAAGTGCACAGGCGCGAAAATCCTGCATTACAGCTATGACGACAACAAGGCGGATTTCTATGCCAGTGACATCGTGCGCGGGCAGGACGGTTGCTTCAGTTTCACCCTCAACACTCCCGAGGGAAGCATCACTGGGATGCGCTGCGGGATACCCGGCTGGGTGAATGTGGAGAACAGCATCGCCGCTGCCGCCGCCGCCCTCTGCTTCGGCATGGACGCAGAAGCCATCAAGGAAGCAATTGCCTGCTACAAGGGCGTGAAAAGGCGTTTTGACGTGCACTACAACAACGGCAGCACAATCTACATCGACGATTACGCCCATCATCCCGAAGAATTGGCAAAAGCAATAAGCAGCATCAGGGGGATGTTCCCGGGCAAGAAGATTACGGCTGTTTTCCAACCGCATCTCTACACCCGCACCAGAGATTTCGCTCCCGATTTTGCCCGCGCCCTGAGCAATGCCGACAAGGTGATACTGCTGGATATATATCCGGCGAGGGAAGAACCCATAGAAGGGGTGACGAGCAGCATAATTTTTGATAAAATCACTTTGGAAAACAAGCTGCTCATACGGAAGGAGGAGTTGATGGAAACTCTCGCCAAAGATTTGACGGGCGTGCCCTCAGGGGAGCATACTGAAGTGCTCATAACCTTCGGAGCGGGCAACATAGACCGCTATGTGGATGCGATAACAAAACTGCTTGAAGAAAAATTAGGTGACGCCAATGCGTAAATGGTGGGAAATATTGCTGGTCAGTCTGCTCGGCGCGGCCGTTCTCGGAGTCCTGATTACCGGACTGGAGGGCAGCCGGCGGGAGCGCGCGGCATCGAAATGCAGCGGCATTGAGATAACTGTGCTGGATTCGGCGGACCATAAATTTCTTTCCGGGAAAGATGTCCAATACATAATAGACAGGGACTTCGGCGGCTATGTCAACAGACCCAGGGACAGCGTAAGCCTGCGCAAGGTGGAAAAGATTTTGTCAAAGCAGATTTTCCTCAGCGATGCCCAGGCCTATTTTTCCCCTGACGCAGTCCTGCACATTGAAGTGCGCCAGTGCAAGCCTCTGGCAAAGAGGACAGACCAAGGAAACCTGCTCTATATGAATGCCGAGGGGAAGTTCATAAAAGTCGGCGAAGACTGGTGCTCGGAACTGCCTGAAATTGAGGGGACGGGGAAAGCCAGCGAGAAGTGGGACAGACTCTTCGGGAAATTGGCCCTCAAAATAGCCTCCGACCCCCTATGGAAGGAAAGAGTAAGCCTGTACAGATTGTATCCCAACGGCGAAGTGGGACTTGAACTGAAGGATAGGCAGGAGGAGTTCATACTGGGACAACCCACCCTCATTGAGGCGAAACTGAAGCGCATCAACAAATACGAGACGGAGATCGTACCCTTGTCAAAAGACAAGAATTACAATAAGATAACAGTAAAATACAGAGGACAGATAGTCTGCATATAATATGGAAAACAAACAACTTGTGTGCATAGACCTCGGCACATCGAAACTGGGAATCAGCCTTTCCCACATAGGCGAGGGCGGTAAAATCAAGGTGGAGCATTATGTGGAATACCCTTCGCAAGGCTTAGTACACGCACATCTTATGAGTTCGGACAAGCTTGCAAGCGCCCTCAGGTATGCCATAAGCCAGTTCGAAAGGGCCCAGGGCATCACAGTGACCAACGTGGTAGTGTCATCCCAAAAATATGGGGTAAGACTGAACGAGGTGGAGGCCGAGATGGAGATTACCAGCGGCAAGAGCATCAGCAAGGAAGATATAGACAATCTGGCGGATATGGCCTGGAGTATGGCCTCACAACACAAGGAAGAGGGTGAAGATGTCATCACCATCGTGCCTCAATCCTACAATACGGAGGACGAATGGAATGTGAACCCTTCCGATATTGTGGGTATGAGAGGACGCAAATTGACAGGTCTCTATAAAGTGTTCCTGGCCAATGAGAACATTAAGAACAATATGGAGGACACCCTCCGGGAGGCCGGTTTCGCAACGCCCTTGATACGTTTCGCGCCCGATGCAGTAGGCCGCAGCGTGCTCTTTCCCAATGAGATGGCTGCCGGAGTAGCCTTGATCGATATGGGGGCCGGCGCCACATCTGTCAGCATATACGAAGGAGGAGTGCTGCGCCACTATGGAGCCGTTCCTTTCGGAGGCAACAGCATAACCGCCGACATACGCAACCAATGTGAGCTGAACGAGAACATCGCAGAAAACATCAAAATGGGCTTCGGAGGCTGCATTCCCACACGCCTGGGTGAATTGGGAGAGAAAACTCTGCACATACACGGAGAAAACAGCGCCGAATCCGTGGTGATTCCGGTAAAATACCTTTCGGAAATCATCACGGCCCGCGTTGCCGAAATTGTGGATGCAATACTGTACGAGATACAGACAAGCGGTTATGCAAACTCTCTCAAAAGTGGCATAGTGCTGTGCGGAGGATGTGCCGATATGCTTAATCTCAAGGCCTTCATAAGCGAGAGGTCGGGTTACACGGTCCGCGTGGCCGGTCCCAACAGGAGGTACTTCGACGCCGGTGTGGAATTCTTCCGTCCGGAAGCGGCGTGCAGCGCAGGTTTGATAGAGGACCAGGTATATAATATGCAGTCCAGCTGTGTGGATGAGCCGGACAAGGAGCCTAACGGCACTATGACGGAACTGTTCGAAGCCCAGAATACCGATGCCGAAGAGAAAGCGCCGGAGAAGAAAGGCTTCAGTTTTGGTGGCTTGCTGTTCGGTTCCGGAGGAAAGAAACAGAAAGAAGACCATCATAAGGAAGCGGAAAAGACGGCCGGCAGCGCGGAGGCCAGACAGGCTCAGCCCTTCCAGAACAAGAAAAAGACCGTCTCAAAGAAAAACAGGGAAGATGAATACAGAAGCCCCAGCCTCTTCTCGACTGACGACGACACTATGGGCTTGAACGAAGTATAACACAGATTGCAGCAAATAATGATGGAAAACGATACTTTCATCCCCGAGGATTGGGTTCCCGGGAACAATGCGATAAAGGTGCTGGGCGTGGGCGGAGCAGGCCAGAACGCCGTGACCTATATGTTCAACAACAGAATAGAGGGTTGTACCTTTGTGATATGCAACACTGACGGTCAGGCACTCAAGAGCAGCGCCGTGCCCATCAAAATTCATATAGGCAAGAAACGCGGGGCGGGCTGCGACCCCATCAAGGGACGCAATGCAGCCGAAGAGGACATTGCTGAAATACACGAGAAAGTGCTTGGACCGGAGACGGAAATGCTCTTCATCACGGCCGGTATGGGCGGAGGTACGGGCACCGGAGCTTCCCCGGTGATAGCAGCCGCAGCCAGGAAGAAGGGAATACTGACAGTCGGGGTTGTGACCCTCCCCTTCCGCAATGAGGGACGTAACTCCCTCTCCCGCGCCATGGACGGCATAAGGGAGTTGGAAAAATATGTGGACAGCCTGCTCATCATCGACAATGAGAAACTCTACACGGTCTATGGCGATATGCTGGCAGAAGAAGCCTATCCGAAAGTGAATCAGGTACTTGCAACCGCTGTTCAGAGTATCTTGGGCATCATCCAAAAGGTGGGTGACCAGAACGTGGATATGGAGGATGTCAAAACCATAATAAAGGACAGCGGACTGGCCATTATGGGCATAGGCACAGCCAAGGGAGAGGACCGTCTTAGAGAAGCCGTGAACAGCGCAGTGGTGCTGCCTCTGATGAATTCGCTCGATATGCACTCGGCAAAGAACATGCTGGTGAACATAGTCTCCGGCAGGGGCGAGAACGGAGTGAAGATGAGGGACCTGCAGGAAGTGGACAATCTCATAGAGTCTTATATCGGAGGCGCAAACAAATTCAAAAGGGGGCTGGTGTACGAGGACGAAATCACGGACGGCACCGTCAGCATCACCATCATCGCCACAGGTTTCAAGCCTGACCTCCTGAATAGCATATCCGATGAAACCCTCGGCAACATCATACATCTGAACGCAGACTACGAATATGCGCCCGAACCCGTGGAGACCGTCAATGAGGTCAGTGTCAAGATGATAGGGCCGAATGACAGCAGGAACGAACCCATCTTCCACTTTGACAAGGCACCCCTGCTGAGCACCTACACCAACGCCACCATTGCGAAACTGGAAAACGTATCAGCAATAACAAGATTAAAAATGAACTAAATATGACAAGAAGAACACGCGTAAGGTTTGCACCTTCCCCGACCGGTCCGCTGCATATGGGCGGAGTAAGGACAGCCCTGTACAATTATCTGTATGCGAAACAAAAGGGCGGAGATTTCATCATCCGTATAGAAGACACTGATTCACAAAGATTTGTGAGCGGTGCCGAGCAATATATCATAGAATCGTTGCGCTGGTGCGGCATCATTCCCGACGAAGGAGTAGATATGACCACCGGCGAGGTTGTGAAAGAGCCCTCGGCAAAGCATCCCCACGCTCCCTACCGCCAGAGCGAGCGCAAGAGCATCTACCGCAAGTATGCAGAACAACTGGTGGAAAGCGGCAATGCCTACTACGCCTTCGACACTGCGGAGGAACTGGGCAAGGCACGCGCCGAGGCCGAGGCTGCCGGACAGACCTTCATCTACAATGCCTCCACCCGCGGGAGCCTGCGCAACTCCCTCAATATGAGCGCCGAAGAAGTGGCAAAGCTGCTACAGGAACGCACTGACTGGACCATACGCTTCAAAATGCCCCAAAACAGGATTGTGGCCATGGACGATATGATAAGGGGGCACGTCGAAGTGAACAGCTCCACACTGGACGACAAGGTGCTTTGGAAGAGGGCCGACGAACTCCCCACCTACCACCTTGCCAACATTGTGGATGACCACCTTATGGAGATAAGCGACGTGATACGCGGCGAAGAGTGGCTCCCCTCCCTGCCTCTGCACTACTTGCTTTACGAGGCCTTCGGCTGGAGCGACACCATGCCCCGTTTCGCCCACCTCCCCCTGCTTCTGAAGCCTGTGGGCAACGGCAAGCTCAGCAAGCGCGACGGCGACAAAATGGGCTTCCCCGTATTTCCTCTCAACTGGCAGAACTCCGAAGGCGAGACATACCACGGCTACCGCGAAGACGGCTATTTCCCCGAAGCCTTCGTGAATCTGCTGGCAATGCTGGGCTGGAACCCCGGTACTGAGCAGGAACTCTTTACGATGAGTGAACTTGTAGAGGCCTTCAGCATAGAACACGTGAGCAAGAGCGGCGCGAAGTTCAACCCCGACAAAGCTAAATGGTTCAACAAGGAATACCTCAGAAAGAAAAGCGGAGAGGAGCTGGCCGACCTGTTCAGCGTCATTCTGGAGCAGAAAGGCATCAAGGCGGAGCGCGACTATGTGGTGAAGGTATGCGAGCTGGTCAAAGAAAGGGTCAGCTTCGTCAAGGAAATCTGGGATGTGGCATCCTATCTCTTTGTAGCTCCAACTTCATACAACGAGAAGGACGTGGCAAAGTTCTGGAAGGCAGAAAATTACGTGCCTGCTATGGAGATTGCTCTGATTATCGCGGACGAGGGAATGGAAAAGGCCGAGCAGACCATAAGGGACAGGGCGCTGCCTATGGGCAAGATAATGAACTGCATACGTCTGGCCCTGGTCGGAGCTTCGTCAGGTCTGGGCATAGGGGACATTTTCGCTCTTATCGGACGTGAGGAATTCCTCAAACGCATTGAAAACATACAAAAGGTACTTGGATAATATGACTATCGGTTTTGCGGGGGACCACGCCGGCTATCTGCTGGCGGCTCCCATCAGGAAATTGCTGGAAGAACGAGGCATTACAATGGTCAATTTCGGCACGTTCGGGCCTGAGAGCGTAGATTATCCCGATTTTGCCCACAAACTGGGCGAAGCGGTGCAGAAGGGTGAGGTGGACTGCGGAATTGCAGCCTGCGGAACGGGCAACGGAATGGCTATATGCCTGAACAAGCACACAGGTGTAAGGGCAGGGCTGGCTTGGAACAGGGAAATTGCCGCTCTGGTCAAGGAGCACAACAATGCTAATGTGCTGGTGCTTTCCCAGCGTTTTACCTCTGAGCAGGAAAATCTCGAATGCGTGAAGGCCTGGCTGGATACGGAGTTTGCCGGTGGCCGCCATCAGCGACGCATCGACAAAATCGAACAATGCCGATAAGTGGCATTGCCTGAGCGACGCCGAAGTTTACGATGCTGGACGACATTAGATTTGACAATGCTGGTAATTGACAAGAATTTCCGCGGGGTGTTGTCCCGCAACATTGACGACTATCCCGAGGGAATAGTCGTGGTGGTTGACAAACCCTTCCGCTGGACCTCGGCGGACGTGATACGCAAAGTCAAGTTTGCAGCCATACGCCATTTCGGGAAAAGGAATCTGAAAGTAGGACTCGCCGGCACCTTGGACCCCCTTGCCACGGGAGTGCTGCTGGTCTGCATAGG
>JAEDMF010000139.1 GCA_016303175.1 Bacteroidales bacterium | reverse complement strand
TAATCACGAGTTTGCTCTGCATTGTCTGCTCCATCCTGAGCATTTACCCTTGAGGCAAATTCTTTCCACTGTGCTGCAGAAGCAATCCTTATACGAGTCTCAGCGCTCTTCTTGAAGAAAATGGGGCGGATTATCGTATTGGTGAAGTCGTAGGCGAAGAGGACGAGCCTTCCTGACTGGAAGCCTTCGTCGAACTTGAGTGTCACCTTGCCTGCCTGACGGTCTATGGATGCCTTCATTCCGACCGCATCGGCTATGTCCACTATGGCGTTGTCGGCCCCTTCGGTGCGGTACAGTATTTCAAGGTCTGCCGCAAGGTCAACCACTGTGGTACATACTTCGCAGTTCACCAGCAGGTTGAATTCCTTTTGAACGGGTATGGTAATGTTCTGGCCGTTGCCGAGTGTAATGACCAGATTGCCTTCCTTGTCCGCAACTGCATTCTTGATCATTGTGTCGGTGCCTTCGGCAGCCTCGACCTTCTGGCCGTTTGTGTCCAGAAGAATCTCACCGTCTATGGTCCAATATCCTTCAGCATTGACACTCAGTACCGGAGCGGCATTCTTGCCGGCTACGGGACGGGGATTTCCAGCCTCGTCTGTAAGGTCGCGGGTGCTGCCGTTTTCCGTGATGGTCCACCAGTATACGCCCTTGTCGTCCTTGCGTACGCCCAAAATGGGGGAGTTGAGCATCTGTGAGGCACCTCCCAGAACAAGAGTCTTCTCGTTGCCTTGTCCGTCCAGGTATGTTACAGTGCAACTTCCGTCCGCGGAATTTGTGATGGATGTGGCTACATTGCCGGACAGGAGTTCTGAGAGGGATGCGGCATCGGTGTTGTATTTGTCTATTTTTTCCTGCAGAGCCTTGATTCTTTCTGCTATGCCGTCCAAACTCTCCTGCAACTTCATATCGTTGAATGAACAGCCCGCAAGTGTCAATACGGCACTTGCTGCGGCGGTGATATATTTGAAAATCCTTTTCATTGTCATAGTAATTATTGATTCTTCGCAGGATCGAAATATTGGGAGTTCTTATAGCCTATGGCGTTGGTCATATCGGCTGCCGGAGCTCCGGAAGGATTATCCTTGAAGTCGGAGTATTCTCCGACATATCCGCCGGGTATGCAGTTTTCTATAACGGTGTTGCAATAGCCTGCTATCCAGCCGGGACCGTCTCCGCCCGTGCCGTCATCCGCTTTGGGGGTAACGTGGCTGAGTATGGCTCCTTCATTTGTGCATCCTGTGATGGTGCCGGAGTTGAAGTGACCTATCATACCTCCGCAACGGCAGCCGTTCACTGAGAATACGTTTCCGCTGTTGACGCAGCTTTCAATCATTACTTCCTTGGCCTGGGAACCGCCCACCAGACCGCCCATACGCTTGCTGTCGGCCGTATAAGAGTATCCGAAGTAGTCGTCGGTAATCAGACCGCTGTTCTTGCAGGAACTGAGGGTACATGCGTGGGAGGTGGACGTAGATCCCTCGATGGTTCCTATCAATCCGCCTCCACGTCCTGTCGGGGCTGCCACTATGCCTGTGTTGTGGCAGTTTCTCATTACGGTTGTGCCGGTGTTGACCAGACCTGCTATACCTCCGATTTGCACGCCCTTGGCGCCATTCTGGGTGTTGGCGATTTTGTATTTCACCATAATGTCTCCGTTATTTACTACTGCGTCGGCTTTGTTCTTGGCACCATAGCTCAGACTCTTGCCGTAGCCGGTAATGCCGCCTATGCCTATGGGAAGCCCGTTGGGGCATTCGGCATCATAGATGACATCGACGTTATTGATTACGTTGGTCATTGTGGTGTTTGCGGCGTAACCTGCCACAGCGGCCATTGCAATGGTGGAAGTCGGGTTGCCAGTGGCTGTGATGCAGTCACCTTCCGCACCTACGGTAAGGTTTTTGATGATTGCGCCCTCAAGTGAGCCGAACAGACCTATGCTTCGTCCGTTTGAAGTCACGTCAAAGCTGACATTGATGCCACTGATGCAGTGACCTTGGCCGTTGAACACGCCTTTGAAGGACATTACGGGCGCGGGAGTGCCGGTGCCCTCTGCCTGAGCAAAGCCGATAGGCGTCCATGAGCTTTCGTCGGAAAGATTGATGTCCTGGAGCAGGCATATTTCACCGTCGGAGTTCTCCCACCTGCTTGTGGAACCTCCTGCATTGACGGCTTTTGCAAATTCCAGCAGATCAGCCTTGGTGGCGATGCCTTTGGTTTCGCCTCCTCCGCCGCTGCCACCTCCGCCGAGCACAACAGGTTTCTGTATGACGGCGAATTTGGTGCTGGTGCCGTAAAGGGTGTTGGTCAGTATGATGCTGCCCTGTCTTTCCACGTCAAGAGTGTTCTCATAATAGTCTGCCACAAAATTGAAGGCGGAAACAATGGGTGCGGCCTTGGTAGGGTTGTACCTGAGCCAGGATGATGCATCGGAGGAAATGCTTACTTCAACGTCGATGTTGTGTGACACGTTGATAGTGAAGGGCGTCATTTCACCTTGGAGCTTGATGATGGGCTCACCCATGGGCGTAATCAGCTCGTTGTCCTTGATATAGCTTTCCAGATCGGTGATGATTTTGCCGTGTGTGAAGAACAGGGGCTGGTAAACCACTTCGTCTGCGGCCGTGGCTATTATTATTGCATTGCCTTCCTCCTTGCCTTCCTGAAGAGCCACTCTGATAACTTTAGATGCTTTGTCTATGTTTACCGTGGTGTTGTATGCGCTGAAGTAGTCCACAATGGCGGATGCCGCGGCTGTGCCTCCTACTTTGTATGGCAGATCAACGCTTGTGTTCCAGTCCTCAATAGAGTTGTATAGGGGGGATTCGACGGTTAGGGACAGCGCCTCCTTGTAAAGTACGTTGAATGTTGTGCCGTCAGCCAGAGTGAAAATAACCCTGTTGTGGTTGTTGTCAATTTCAACGCCGGATATTATGGATGCAGTTTTGTCCGTGGCAAGGGTACCGCTGTTGACTCCGTTGATTGTCCAGTAGCCTTGAGCATCAACTCCGATTGTGGGAGTCTCGCCTTCGACCGGCATCATTTTGCCGTTCCGGGTCACCCAGCTCCAGCTCTCTCCCCAGTCCGTGCTTTGGCGCCAGTACATTTTGCCGTCCTCATAGGTACCTATTCCTATTATCGGTTCTGCATAGACGTCGGCGCTTGTGACAACTTCTACTGTGGTTGCAACGCCGTCTTTAATGCATTTGATGCTGCAACCACCTTTCCCGTCGTCTGTGATTCTGGTGATGTACTCGCTTTTGACGAGGGTGGAAATGGCTTCGAGTTCAGCTCCGAGCTCTCCGGCTTTCTGTTCCAGGGTTTCCAACTCCTCCATTATGGAGTCAACTTCCTGCTGTACGGAGCTTGCATCGTAGCTGCTGCATGCTGCCGTTATTGCCAGGGGAAGTATGGCCAGAATAAATTTTATTGAATTTTTCATAAATCAGCCCTCCTTACTTCTGTATTATATATATGTAGTTCAGGTTGCTTCTTTCCCCTTTTCCGTCGCAGGGGCTTGATACAAGTGCTCCTGTGCCGGCCAGTTTTGCCCACATTGCGGATGAACCGCCACCGTCGAAACGGGTGGCATTCCAGGCGCCCAGATGGGCAGCTATTTCGGCACATTCATCGGCGGTGACACCTGTGGAATAACCGGTCTGACGTCCGTCAATCTCAATCAGGCAGATGCGTTTGGCGCTCTTGTTGACGGTGACAAAGGTCATAGGGTCGCTTTTCTTGCGGAAGTCGTGGTCAATGGGTATGGTTCCCACCGTGTTTTCTCCGTTTGTAATGAACTGCCACATTGTGGATACTTGGGTCAGTATGGGTTTGGTCTGGCCGTCTATTGTCATTTCGGCGTTCAGTTTTATGCTATCCCCGGCTTTGACTCCGGCAAAGCGGTCGGCAATGCTGTTGTGAATTTGGATGGCAATTTCATCTTCCGAACTCAGATAAGGAGTCTCGTCGTTGCCTGCAACCACTTTGGTAACGGTGGCTTCGGTCCATCCTTCATTCACATACAGGCCGCCTCCGTTGAACTTCGCTATGATGTAGAGCGCATTTTGGGACAGTTTGTTGACAAGGGTCGGGTGTTCCGGGTGGGGGGTCTGCCTATACATTGCAGTGTAGAGGTTGACAGGATAGCTTTTCAGCGCCGCTTCGTCTCCGCTTCCGCGCAGCAGGGTATCGTTGACTGACCAGAACCGGAGTTCTTCATCGCCGATTTTGACTTTGCCCTTGAATTTTTTGCTGCCGCAGCTGGCTGTCTTGTCCTTGAAGATGGTAAACGCCCAGGAGTGGTTCACCAGATTGTCGGCAATTTTGGGATTGGGCATGTAGTCAAATTGTCCGTTGCGTATCTGCGCACCTCTGGAGATGCCGTCGTTGGAGTCGTAGAAGCCGCTGTTGATGCCTGCCAGAACATTCTCGCCTGCATCCGTTTTGCGCTTGCACAGCATACTGAGCGTCTCCCTTATACAGAAGCCG
>JAEDMF010000138.1 GCA_016303175.1 Bacteroidales bacterium | reverse complement strand
ACTGCCACTCCATCCTCGGAATAATATGCGTGATTGCTCCAACGCAAAGGAGCGACATCAGCACGATACTTGCCATTACTCTGGAGTACGGTTGTAACCTTCATATAACCTTCATGCCTGTCGATGATGCCGCTGCCGAGCTTATTGTCGTTGGCGCGGAACCAGTACTGCATAGGAGCCTCTGCCTCGTTGGTCTGACCATCGCCCATGAACCAGATATGACGGCCGGTATTGTCGATGTCAGAAATCGCGGGCATACTGTTCACGGTTTTGGCAGTGGCCGTAAAGGTCTTCTTTGTCCTTGTATAGGTCAGGCCGTCGGAAGTGGTGACAACAGTTTTGAGAGCTTTGGCTTCAGCGCTTGCGGGTACGGCGAGGTAAACTTCCTGCACATCCTCGGAGAGTGCGAGGTTCATTCCCGTCCTCTTGTAGGTTTTTCCGTCGATTACGGCAGCAAGCTCGGTAATGGTCTTCTCGGTATTGCCTTTAACGAAGCTGTATTTGATCAAAGACCAGTCGGAAACGACGGGAAGAAATTCGAGAGTGGTCTGGCTGCCGTCATATTCGGCAGCGTAAGGAATGAGGATGCGGCCGCGGTCATCGGACTGGGTATCGAAGGCATTTGACTCGAGTTTCTTGCCGCCCTTGGGATACCAGGCACCCGTAATCTCATAATCAGCAGACATGGTGAAAGACACGCTCGCCTTGTCCCCGTCCACATTGACCCTCACATTGATCTGGCCTGTCTTGTCATTAGTCTTGTTATGCCAGCCTATGCTTATTTCGTCACCGTCGGTCCACATTATGGAATTATCGGCATAGACGAGTTTGGTATCCTGGACATTGATTCCGAAAGTATAACGGATTTCGTCCCCGTTTACGGCATCAGAACCGGAATCTACAGCTGCTTCCTTGGAGCAGGCTGCCACCATTGCAAGTGCAACAATTGAATAAAAAATCTTCTTCATAGCAATATCCATTAATACCAATCACTTACGACAACTTCGTTGATGCCTGTTTCGACCGTCGTATTGAACGACGGGTTACCGCTTGCGCACAAGACTGTGCCAAGGATCAATGTGTCCATCACAGTGGATGGTGCTTCGTAAATAGTTTTCATGATGTAATTTTATAACGTTATAAATTATGCCTTGTCCATAGGGGACATCGCAAAGCTAAAATCTTCAATCATTCGCTATGGTATCAGGATGTAACAATTCCCACTCGCTTTTGTAACATAATACGCATATCGCTTATTATCAATATCTTAAGCGGGATGAAATTACCTGAAAATAATGCCGTTAACGTGATTTCCGACAGCAATCCCGGCAAAATCGGATGTTTTGTACCACTTGGGTTTGCCTGGCATATCATCGCTGATGCGGGTACCGTTTATCCGCAGATTCTCGAAGACGATGTCTTCTATTGCACGGGTGCCGTCGTAGCCGCCGATAAGGCTGAGCTGGGCATTTTTCCCATTGTATTCGATATCCCGGAAGCTTACGCCACTTATGGAAAGTCCAGGGGCCTGACAATATTTTTTGTTATGGATAATCCTCACGCAAAGCAGCTGGCCATGGCGGAAGTCCTCAACCCGGATATTGTCAAAAAGAACATTGCGTACAATATTGTTGTCCCCGCAGACTATGGCCATGCAGCCCTGATAATCGACCTGCTTTTCCGCATGGTCCAGAATATCTATATTATAATAGGTAATATTCTCGATTATATCGTGACGGGCTACGATTTCATCCGGGTCCCCGGTAAAGGGCAGATTGCGGGAAAGGACATCTTCCTTGTAGGAAGCCGCCCCGTGCAGGCCGATAAAAATAGGATGGGCTACATCGGCCCACAATACGGAATTCTGCATACGGATATTGCTGGAACCTCCCACATAGCCCATACGGGTGGCATAGACGGTCGTGCAATCGTCCGAATTGCGGCAGAAAACCCCGTCAAAGAGCACATTGCTGCTGGCAAAGACATTCAGGCCGTCACCCCAGCCGTAATGCGTAATGGACTTTACATTGCGTATGGTAACATCACGGCTACCGCCCACAGGGCATTGGGTAAGAATCAATCCCTCGACAACGACATTTGAGGAATTTTTGATTTCAACCCCGTATCCACGTCCGGACGGACGCACAATTCCGCTTCCGTAAACCCTCACGTTCTCGGCGTCCCTAATGCGCAGAGTACCGTCAACCCAAGCCCCGCCGTCCACATAAACTCTGCTTCCGGAGGGAATATCCAAAACTTTTCCTTCAATCTTGTGGTAGCCCGGGCCAAAAACGATATCAGCCTTCTCCGGACCGTCCGGGGAGCCGGCAAGAGTATCGGCAAGAGGATTGGCAAAAATATGCAGATTATGGAAAATGTCACCGTCGGATTCAAAAGAAAGATTGGCGGGAGAATCCAATGTAAAACAAGCATACCTGCCTTTCTGTTCCGGACGGATGTTTCTGGACAGCGGACGTATCCGCACATCTTTTGATGGACGCTGCATACGCACCCTGATTTCCACCCTGCCGGCGAAATCGAAATATACAAAAGAAGCCTTTTCACGACGGTGAAAGCCATCTGTCACCTTATCCACAGGAACAGCATAGACAGGGACATCCTGCCACTTCCCGCCCGGAGTTCTAACTTCAACACCATACTGCGGATTCAGTTCACATCCGGGTATTGCCCCATATACCGCAACTTTGTCCAGGGCATTCAGATGCAAAGCCGTACAAGTGAAAAACAAAAACAATAATGCAGTTTTCTTCATACGGCAAAATTATCTTTTCACTTAATACTGCCCCGCGAAAGATGTAACAAGATTAAGTACTGATTGTAACAATTACAAATGCTGTCAGTCCTCGCTGTCGAGGTAGTCGAAAAGGGCGTCCATAGTGCGGCGCTCCTTTTTTGTGGGCCGGCCAGCGCCGCGATCCCTTTTGAGGAAAAAGGTCTCGACGGGAGCCCTCATCTTGTCCAACTCACTCTGCGGAGTCAGATTTTCAGCATATTGGGGCACAAGCTGCGCCCCAACACGCTTTTCCAAAGTATCAATGACTCGCCAGGTGAACTGAACTGCGGCCTTGCGCACGATTATCTCATCGCCAGGATGCACAGCTTTGGAAGGTTTGACACTCTGACCATTCAGCTTCACCTTGCCTCCATTGCAGGCATCAGTGGCTTCAGAACGGGTTTTGAATGCCCGTATTGCCCAAAGGTACTTGTCTATTCTGGTCTCCACTCCCATAGCTCCATCAAAAAACGCAAAGACTAATCAGCTCGCTCAAAGCCACTTATTTCTTGCCTCCACGGCAGTAGGCGTCTATGGCGGCGGCAGCCTTGCGTCCCGCTCCCATGGCGAGGATAACCGTGGCCGCGCCTGTCACCGCGTCACCGCCTGCAAACACACCGGGACGGGTGGTAACGACATCATCTGTAGTGACGAGACAGCCGCGACGGGTCGTCTCAAGCCCTTTGGTAGTGGAAGAAATCAAGGGGTTGGGAGAAGTTCCCAGTGACATTATGACGATATCTGTCTCAATCTCGAACTCGGAGCCCGGAACCTCCACAGGACTGCGGCGTCCGCTTTCATCAGGCTCGCCCAGCTCCATCTTTATGCATCTTACTGCACGCACGCATCCGTTCTCGTCGCCCAGGATTTCCACAGGATTGGTGAGCATGGAGAAATTGATGCCCTCCTCAAGCGCGTGATGAACCTCTTCCCTGCGTGCAGGCAATTCCTTCTCGGTACGGCGATAGACTATGGTCACCTCGGCGCCGAGGCGCAGGGCCGTGCGGGCTGCATCCATTGCAACGTTGCCGCCACCGACGATTACAGCCTTGTGACCGGCATTGATGGGAGTCAGGTAATCGGAGCGATATGCCTTCATCAAATTGTTGCGGGTAAGGAACTCATTGGCAGAATATACACCGTTTAGATTCTCTCCGGGTATGCCCATAAAGCGAGGCAGACCGGCGCCGCTGCCTACAAACACAGCGTCATAACCCTTCTGGAACAGACCGTCGATGGTCACGGTACGGCCCACAACCACATCGGTGAGGATTTCCACGCCAAGGTCCTTGACGCTCTGGATTTCCTTCTCAACTATCCTATCCTTGGGAAGCCTGAACTCGGGAATGCCGTATTGCAGCACGCCTCCGGCACGGTGGAGAGCCTCGAAAATTGTCACCTTATAGCCCATTTTGGCAAGGTCGGACGCACAGGCAAGGCCTGCAGGGCCGGAACCGATGACGGCAATCTTGAAACCGTTGGGCTCGGCAACGGCGGGCTTGGCCCCACTGTTGTTCTCCCTGTTCCAATCAGCAACAAAGCGTTCCAACTGACCTATGGCCACAGGCTCGAATTTGATGCCGAGAATACAACTGCCCTCGCACTGGGTCTCCTGGGGACATACGCGGCCGCAAATGGCAGGCAGGGAGGAATCCCGGCTTATCACCTCGCCGGCTCCCTTGAAATCCCCCTCCTTGACGCGGG
>JAEDMF010000007.1 GCA_016303175.1 Bacteroidales bacterium | reverse complement strand
ACTTAATTTTTTCATATTCCTTAGTGGAACGGGCCTCTTATTCCTCGGAGAACTGGTCCTTGCCTACTGAGCACAGGGGGCAGACAAAATCCTCGGGAACATCTTCCCATGCTGTGCCGGGAGCAATTCCTTCCTCAGGTACACCTACTTCGGGATCATACACCCAGCCGCATACGTCGCATACATACTTTTTCATAATTCTTTGTTTTTAATGGGTTTGCTATTCTTTATTATTGTGTTTGTTTTTTCTGCTTCTAACAAAATAGGGTAGGGTATAGCTTATGCCTATAATCTGCCTTGTTCCTATATAGGATTGAAGGTTGAACATCACGTCCACCTGTAGCCTGAGTTTCAATCCTTTGCATATATTAGGCTCGTAGCATATGCCCAGCCTGTCGTACAGCCCGCATTTTTCAGAGGGATTGTTGCGGGTCAGGGGGTCGCCTGAATATAAATTGCTGCCGTAGATGTCCCCCGAGGCGTCAGTCCGGTCATACAGCGGCATCAGGTCTTTGCCGAAGCTCATATAATTCACCAGAGCAACGTTCCAATTCCTCAGCTCGAAGGCCCATTCTCCTCGTGTGGGCAGGCTTGCCTTTTCCATTGCCAACCTGTCGAACTGGTAGCCCTGCAACACTCCCAGCCTTGATTTTAGGGCCTGGATGCCAATCAGACTGCCGAAATTGCACTCCCAATATATGCTCGCGAGAATGTCATCTACAACCCCTCTGGTCTGGACGGAATTGGCATAGTGGTGCATTACGAAGGCATAGCCTAGCTTCGAGAAGGTCATCAATCTATGCTCGCCTCCGCTGTATATGTAGAACTGTTCCCGGCGTTGGGGCGCCGCGGCATTTATCTGCCCGGTCCAGTTGCATCCGAATTCATAGTAGAACCTTCGCCCGGTCCAGCTGAACTGCAAGCCCTTGTAGCTCCGGTTGTAGAATAGGTCGGCTTCGCTGAAGAAGGCTTCGCTGTAGAAAGCCCTCGAACATACGCGCGGAAAGGCTCCTGCGTTGATTTCCAGTTTGCTCCTTTTCAGAGGCATACTCATCTGGTAGTAGAGCAGGGGTTCCACCTTCCAACCGCCTCCGAACTCATACAAAGGGTCTGCTCCTGCGAGTATCCTGTGGGTGATTTTATTCTGGTTTATCCTGACTCCCAGACCTATGCAGGCCCTTACGCCGAAAATTGTACGGGAAAAGTCGAGCGGGGTGGGGTCGTATTCCCTGTTGTCCAGTTTCGTCTCGACGCTGACATCGTAGTCGAAATTCACGCTTGTCCTTGACGCGCTGACTGTCTCTTCTGCTGCATTGCTGTATTCGGAGTATGTCTTATGCTCCGTATTCGCCTCTGCCGAGGCAATGTTGCCAGATAGCATTATGATGAATATGTCCGCAATCAAGCTCCGCAGCTTTGTCATGGCTCTTACAGTTTGGCTATTATGCTTTTGAACAGGGCAGTCATTTTGTCTGCCGCCTTGTCTGCCGCCACAACCACTTCGTTTTCATCCAGTATGAAATCCTCGTCCGTGTAGTCGTGGAAAATGTCTGTGATTACAGAAATGCCGAGCACTTCCATCCCGCAGTGGCGTGCCACAATCACTTCCGGCACCGTGCTCATCCCCACTGCATCAGCTCCGGCCGTGCGGAAGAAGCGGCATTCGGCAACCGTCTCGTAGGCAGGCCCTGTGACGGCGATGTATATGCCCCTGTGCAGGAATATCCCTAGGTTTGCGCCGCAATCCACGGCAAGTTTGCGCAGGCGGGGTGCATAAGGTTTGTTCATATCGGGGAAGCGTGGCCCGAATTTGTCCAGATTCGGCCCTATCAGCGGGCAGGGCATCATATTGATGTGGTCGTAAATGAGCATAAGGTCTCCCACTTGGAAGTCCGGGTTGAGGCCTCCTGCGGCATTTGACACGAAGAGGGTCTTTATCCCCATCAAACTCATCACGCGCTGGGGCATTGTGACCTGCTCCATCGTATACCCTTCATAGAAGTGGAACCTTCCCTGCATTGCCAGTACAGTCTTGCCGGACAGTTCACCTATTATCAGATTTCCCTTGTGCCCCACGGCGGTGCTTACCGGGAAGTTGGGTATGTTCTTGTATGGTATTACTTTAGCGTTTTCCAATTCATCGGCCAGTTTACCCAGACCACTGCCCAGGATTATTGCGATTTCCGGTCTGCGCGCATCCTGTGCTAGAATGTAGTTTGCGGCTTCCTCAATCTTCTTCATATAATTCTCCATACACTTGACATTTTATTTTTCAAATATAATAAAAGTTGTCCAAAAAATGTTATCTTTGTGGGAAAGTAACCGGAAGTCTCTTATGTTGGACAATATCGAATCCAATCTGAAAAAGCTCATAGCCGCGTATGAAATGCAGCGCTCCAGGGCCGACAGAACGGAGAAGGAGTTGGTACAGTGCAAAGAGGATCTCGCGGTTGCAAAGGATAAAATTAAGGAACTGGAAGATAGAATTGACAACCTCAAGCTGAGGTCGGTGTTGGCTCCGTCCGGACAGGAAAACGCTGAGGCCAAGTCCAGCATTCAGAAATTGATTGCACAGGTTGACAAGGCTCTGGAAATGTTGCAGTAGGTATGGAGGAGAGACACACTATAAAACTGGTTATCGCCGGAAGGACTTATACAAAGGTCCTGAATCAGGAACAGGAAGCCATTGCGCGGAAGGCGGCCAAACGCCTCGAAGATAATATTTCGAATTTGGGAAGTATGTATCCTTCAGTCAGCGCGCTGGATATTCTGACTGTTGTGGCCCTGAATGAAAGTATGGAGGTGCTTCGCCTCCAGCAGGGACAGAGCAGCGACAGCAAGGATTTGAAGCGTCTCGCGGACGACCTGCAGAAGTATGTCGATTCAATAGAATAGCCGTCAGTCACTTTTGCCGAAATCTCTTAAGCAAATCGGAACCGGGTGACTCGATGCCGGATGACGGGCCTAAGTTACTTTCTCTGAAAGGATTCCCGAAAGGGGACGGAGGAGGTCTGAACGCTTTCGGAGCCCAAATCTTAATTCATTTAAGATTTCTGGACAAAACTGGCGGCTTTTTTATCTTCCCTAATGTAAATTATTATTATGAACATCATCATTTGGTGCGTTATTGTGGGCGTTGTCAGCGCCTCTGTGGCCGTTGCATCGTGCATTATCGTCAGACGTATCATTCTCAAGGGCCGCAAGGACGAGATTATACGCCAGGCTGAGATTGAGGCGGAGAAAATCAAAAATGACAAGATTTTCCAGGCCAAGGAGAAGTTCCTCCAACTTAAGGAAGAGCACGAGAAAAGGGTTAACGAGAAGAACAATGCCATCCGTGACGCTGAGAACCGCATTCGCCAGAAGGAGAACAGCCTCAATCAGCAGAACTCCGAACTGGGACGCAAGAACAAGGAAGCTGAGGCAATAAGGGAAAATCTGAAGGCCCAGTTGGAGGTGGTAAGCAAGAAGTCGGAAGAATGTGACAGACTTCGTGCCGAGGCCATCTCCCAGATTGAAAACATCGCAGGAATGAGCGCAGCCCAGGCTAAGGAACAGCTTATTCAGAACCTCAAGGATGAGGCCCGCACCCAGGCGCAGAGTTACATCAACGACGTTATGGACGAGGCACGCCTCACTGCATCCAAGGAGGCTAAACGTATAGTTATCAATACTATACAGCGGACGGCCACAGAGACGGCCATAGAGAATGCCGTTTCTGTATTCCATATAGATAATGACGAAGTCAAGGGCCGCATCATAGGACGTGAGGGCAGGAATATCAGGGCTCTCGAGGCGGCTACCGGCGTGGAAATAGTAGTGGACGACACTCCTGATGCCATCATCATTTCAGGTTTCGACCCTGTTCGCCGTGAGGTTGCCCGTCTGTCTCTCCACCAGTTGGTTGTCGATGGACGTATCCATCCCGCCCGTATCGAGGAGGTGGTGACCAAGGTGTCAAAGCAGCTCGAGGACGAGATTATGGAGACAGGCAAGCGTACCTGCATCGACCTGGGCATACACGGCCTCGGCCCCGAACTCGTCAGGATGGTGGGCCGTATGAAATACCGTTCATCTTATGGCCAGAATCTGCTCAAGCACAGCCGTGAGGTTGCCAATATCGCTTCCATAATGGCAGCTGAGCTGGGTCTGAATCCTAAGCTTGCAAAGCGTGCAGGCCTTCTCCATGATATAGGCAAGGTCAGCGAAGAGGAGCCTGAGCTGCCTCACGCAATAGTGGGTATGAAACTCGCCGAGAAGTACAAGGAGAAACCCGAGATTTGCAATGCCATCGGCGCTCACCACGAGGAAGTGGAGATGACGACGACCATTGCTCCCATCGTGATGGTTGCCGACGCTATCTCAGGCGCGCGTCCCGGTGCACGCCGTGAGGTGATAGAGTCCTATATCAAGAGACTCCACGATATGGAGAGCATCGCCACGTCTTATGCCGGTGTGACAAAGGCCTACGCCATTCAGGCCGGTCGTGAGCTTCGCGTGATAGTCGGAGCAGACCAGGTGAGCGACTCGGATGTGGAGAAGATGAGCGCGCAGATAGCAAGACAGATACAGGACGAGATGACTTATCCCGGTCAGGTTAAGATTACCGTTATCCGCGAAATCCGTTCTGTTGCCATCGCCAAGTAGTTTGGTAGGTGGCTCAAGTTGGCAATTCATCTTTGAGCCGGTTTATGAAACGCTGTTTTATAAGTGCCGTCAGTGTAGTGGGAAAGCTGCTTGCAGCAGTGCTTGCCGTCCTGGCGGTATTTTCTGTCTCTCCCATATACGACTTCTGCGATATAGGGCCCTTCAGCGGTCCGGATATCTTCAATCCGTACAGCACCCTTGAGACTCCCCAGTGGAAGAAGGCAAATTTCCATACCCATACAAGGGTAAAGGGACCATTGAACGAGTGTGAGTTATGGCCTGAAGATGTACTTGAGGACTATCGCAAGCTTGACTATGATATTCTGACTTTCAGTAACCATAACAAACTCACCAAGCATCCGACTGACAGCACTCTGCAGGTGAATGTATATGAGCACGGTTTCAATTTTCTGAAGTATCATAAATTGGTTTTCGGAGCGGAAAAGGTATGGCATTATGATCATCTTTTGCCTTTTCTGGCTTCCCAGCGCCAGTGGCAGCTGGATATGCTTGACAGACAATCGGATTTTCAGGTTCTGAACCATCCTTACCGTACCCCGGGCAGTACCCGCAGAATAATGTCTCGGCTTGACGGTTATGAACTAATAGAACTCGACTCCGGAGCGGGAGACCGGCAGGAGTATTGGGATTGGGCCCTCACTGCGGGACATTACAGTTTTGCTATTGCCAACGATGATTGCCACGATTCCCGCAACACCCGCAAGATTGCCCGACGTGCAACTTTTATACAGACTCCGTCGGCCGGATATAAGGACTTGTGGCATATCTTGACGAAGGTTGGATGTTTTTATTGTATGCGCATTCCCGATTACGGAGATGGGGACTGGGATGTCAAACGTGAGGCCAACAGGCACTTGCCCTATTTGGAGAAGGTGAATGTCAGCGGTGACACTATAGAGCTTGCATTGTCTGCTCCAGCGCTTGTCCTGGAGGCAAGGGGCGCGTTCCGAGAGAGGCCTTCGAGGGAGGAGGATGACAATATTCTGAAGCAGGAGTTCGACTCCGTCCATATACGCTATGTCTTGCCGTCCGATGAACCCTATGTGCGTTTTACGGCGTATTTCGGCGATGGAGCCATTCTTTACACCAATGCATTTGCACGCTATGATGCTTCATACATGGAGAACCCTTTCTTTCATCCTGTTTTTCCTACTAACATGTATACCAATATGATGAACATCCCTCTTACCATAGTGTACAACCTTGCCCTCCTCATTATTTTCCTGCTTTGTCTGTATGTGATTTTCAGAAAGCCGAAAAAGAAGGACGACCTGTATCCCATTGAGGATTATAGATGACAATCTTCTGATTTCAAATCAAAACAGGCGGTCCCGAATCTGGAACCGCCTGTTTTTGATCCAATAGTCTGATTATTCCTCAGGAGCGATGGCGCCTGAAGGGCAAGCATCTGCGCAAGTGCCGCAGTCGATGCATACGCTAGGATCAATTTTGTAGATGTCGCCCTCGGAAATAGCGCCTGTAGGACATTCGCCGATACAGGTACCGCAGGCTACACACATGTCAGAAATTTTATAGGCCATAATTAAAATAAATTTATTTATGCAAAAATAAGCAATTCAAATTATCTTTGCAATATATGAGAAGAATTATTCCTTGCATACTGTCCTGCCTGCTTGGCGTTACCTTGCAGCTCTCTGCTCAGCAGGATATTCTGAAATTCGATAAGACTGTGCACGATTTCGGCCAGGTACTCCTCGGCAGCGGACCCATAAGTTGTTCGTTCACAGCGACAAATGTCAGTTCCACGTCGCAGAGCATACAGAGCGTGTCCACGTCCTGCGGTTGCACTGCCGTCAAGTGGGACCACAAGGAGATAGCTCCGGGAGGCAAGACGGTAATTACCGCCACATACACCAATGACGAGGGAGCATATCCCTTTGACAAGACCCTGACAGTTACTCTCACTTCTGGCCGCCGTCCCGTGGTGCTTCATCTCAGGGGTGTGTGCCGTAAGGAATTCAAACCGGACGAAGAGGTTTATACTTTCAGTCTTGGCGGGGGGCTTGGTCTGATGGAGGGTAGCCTGAAGGCTGTCAATGTGGAGCAGGGTTCTTCGAAAGGGGAGCAGGTGACGGTGGCAAATATGAGTTCCAAGCCTCTGAAACTTGGCTTTGCCGACGTAAGCGAGGGCTTGTCTCTTGAACTGGTCCCCAATCCTGTGCCAGCACATTCGCACGCCACCCTATATTACACTATTGCTGCCAGGGAAGGGTTGTGGGGCAAAAATTGGTATTATGCCACTCCTGTTGTGGACGGGAAGAAGAATGCCGAGGGCCGCATAAGTGTTTCGGCCTTCACTAGCATTTCATTCAGCAATATGACAAGGGAGGAGAAAGCGGGAGCTGCGCGTCCTGTCTTTGCGGAGAGTACTCTTTCTTTCGGGCACAAGAAGGCCGGCTCCGTGATTAAGGGCAACTTTGTATGTGAGAACAAGGGTGCCGCCACTTTGAAGGTTTATAAGGTGGACTGTGATACTCCTGGTTTGAAGTGTGGAACTTTCCCCGAACTGGCTCCCGGCGCCAAGGCCTCTTTTCCCATCACTTTCGATACTTCTTCTCTTCCAAAGGGAGAAGCCCTCATTATCCTAAGCCTTACCACCAATTCTCCCCTGCGTCCCATAGTCACGCTTTTTCTCGCCGGCTGGATTGATTGACTTGTTCGCTTGTTCGCTTGTTCGTTTGTTCGTTTGTTCGCTTGTTTCGCTTGGCGGGCTGCTTGACTGACTGACTGTTCGCTTGCTTGACATAATGAAAAAGGTGGTCGGCGTTCACTGCCGGCCACCTTTTCGGTAAAGTCTTATGTCAAGCTATATTAGTTGTTGGACAACTTCTTGTAGCTCTCCAGACGTATCTTTGCGAACTCCTCGGTCTTCTGCAGCAGTTCGTCTGCTTGTGCAGGGAATACCTTATAGAGGGCTGCAAAGCGGTTCTCGCCTTTGAGGAAGTCCTGGAACTTGCTCCAGTCGGGCTCTTTGGAGTCGAGGCTGAAGGGGTTCTTGCCTTGCTCAATAAGGGTGGGGTTGTAGCGGTAGAGCTGCCAGTAGCCGCACTCTACAGCGAGTTTCTCCTCCCTCTGGCTCAGACCCATGCCTGCTTTCAGACCGTGGTTGATACAAGGAGCGTAGGCGATGATGAGTGAAGGACCGTCATAGGCTTCAGCTTCCTTGATGGCGTTCAGGAACTGTACGGGAGATGCGCCCATTGCAACCTGTGCAACGTAAACATAGCCGTAGCTCATAGCCATCATACCGAGGTCTTTCTTGCGTACCTTCTTGCCGGATGCAGCGAATTTTGCGATTGCGCCTGCAGGAGTTGATTTGGAGCTCTGTCCGCCGGTGTTGGAGTAAACCTCGGTGTCCAGAACGAGGATGTTCACATTCTCGCCAGTTGCCAGCACGTGGTCCAGACCGCCGTAACCGATGTCGTATGAAGCGCCGTCACCGCCGATAATCCACTGAGAATGAGCGGGGATGAAGTGCTTGTAGGTAAGCAGCTGCTTGCAGGTGTCGCAACCGCACTGCTCCATAAGGGGAACCAGTTTGTCGGCCACCTCACGTGTGATTGCTGCATTGCTCTTGTTATCAAGCCACTGCTGGAAGAGTGCCTTCATTTCCTCGCTGCAGCACTCGCACTGCAGACCCTGGGTCATAAGACGGGCAACGGTTTCACGTGCGCGCTCAGCTCCGAGGTGCATACCCAGACCGAATTCGCAGAAGTCCTCAAAGAGGGAGTTTGCCCAGGCGGGACCGTGACCTTCTGTGTTGGTGCAATAGGGAGATGCGGGGTAAGATGCGCCGTAGATAGACGAGCAGCCAGTTGCGTTGGCAATCTGCATATGATCGCCCACAAGCTGGGTGATGGCCTTGATGTAGGGAGTTTCGCCGCAACCTGCGCAGGCGCCGCTGAACTCGAAGTAAGGCTGGTTGAACTGTGAGCTCTTGACGTTGGCCTTGGCTGCTTCAACCTTGGCGTAGCCTATGTTCTTGTTGAGGTAGTCGAACTCGGCCTGCTTGTCACTGTTCTGGTCGTAGCGCGCCATTGTGAGGGCTTTCTCCTTGGCGAGGCAGACATCTACGCAGTTGCCGCAGCCTGTACAGTCGGCGCTGCTGAAGCCGAGAGTGTAGTATGTAGCTCCGGCGGGAGCGCCTTTGGCATTGAGCAGTTTGATGCCTGCGGGAATGTTCTTGGCCTGCTCCTCAGTGAGGAGGAAGGGACGGATGACAGCGTGGGGGCAGACAAATGCGCAGGTATTGCACTGGATACATTTTTCTGCATCCCATACGGGAACCTTCACTGCCACACCGCGTTTTTCGTAGGCTGCTGTACCTGCGGGGATGGTACCGTCGGGTGAGAATACGCTGACAGGGAGTTTGTTGCCGTTCTGGGAGTTCACAACGTCGGCAATCTCCTTGACGAAGGCGGGAGCCATGCGGTGAGCGCCGGGTATCTCGAACTTGCCGTTGATTTCCTTCCATTCGGCAGGGACGTTGAGCTGGATGTACTCTCCGCCGCGGTCAACGGCTGCGTAGTTCATCTTAACTACGTTCTCGCCTTTCTTTCCGTAGCTCTTGTCGATGGCATGTTTCATATGCTCGACAGCTTCCTCGTAGGGAATGATGCCCGTAATCTTGAAGAAGGCGCTCTGGAGTATGGTGTTGGTGCGTCCGCCCAGACCGATTTCCGCTGCAATCTTGGTCGCGTTGATTATATATACCTTAATGTTCTTGCGTCCGATTACTCCTTTGACGTAGTCGGGAATGCGTTTGATTGTCTCTTCTTCGTCCCAAAGGCTGTTGAGCAGCAGGGTGCCGTTCTCCTTGATGCCCTCGAGCACGTCATATTTGGAGAGGTATGAAGGCACGTGGCAGGCGACGAAGTCGGGGGTGCTTACCAAATAAGGTGCCTGGATGGGCTCTGCGCCGAAACGGAGGTGGCTGCAGGTGTAGCCGCCTGACTTCTTGGAATCATAGTCGAAGTAACCCTGGGCGTAGAGGGATGTGTTGTCGCCGATAATCTTGATGGTGTTCTTGTTGGCGCCCACGGTACCATCTGAGCCGAGGCCGTAGAAGCGGCATTCGGTAGTGCCGGGCTTCACAATGGAGATTTCCTCTTTCTGGGGGAGGGAGAGGAAGGTAACGTCGTCAACTATGCCGATGGTGAAGTTGTTCTTGGGCTCTTTTGCCTCGAGATTCTCATAAACGGCGATAATCTGGGCGGGTGTGGTGTCCTTTGAAGACAGACCATAGCGGCCGCCTACGATGAGAGGACTGTTTTCCTGTCCTTGGAAAAGGGCCTTGATGTCGAGGTAGAGGGGCTCTCCGAGAGCGCCGGGCTCTTTGGTGCGGTCCAGAACTGCAATCCTCTTGACTGACTTGGGTAGGGCCTTGAAGAAATATTTTGCGGAGAAGGGGCGGTACAGACGTACTGTCATAAGTCCGACTTTCTTGCCCTGGGCCATAAGGTGGTCGATGACGCCCATTACTGTCTGGGTAACTGAACCCATCGCGATGATGATGTTCTCGGCATCGGGATCTCCGTAGTAGTCGAAGGGACGGTAGGCGCGGCCTGTGGCCTCTGAAATTTCACCCATATAGCGGGCTACGATGTCATCGACAGCGTTGTAGTATTTGTTGCGGGCCTCTACACCCTGGAAATAAACGTCGCCGTTCTGGGCTGTGCCGCGGGTCACGGGAGCGTCGGGGTTGAGGGCTCTGGTACGGAAGTCCGCGAGGGCTTTCTCAGAAATCATATCTTTCAGGACAGCCTCGTCGATGAGCTCAATCTTCTGAATCTCGTGTGAGGTGCGGAAACCGTCGAAGAAATGTACGAAGGGAATGCTGCTCTTAATGGTGGACAGGTGAGCCACAGCTGCCATATCGAGGGCTTCCTGCACGGAAGCGGATGCCAGCATCGCAAAGCCGGTCTGGCGGCAGGCCATCACGTCCTGGTGGTCACCGAAGATGGAAAGCGCGTGGGAAGCGAGTGCGCGCGCAGACACGTGAAATACGGAGGGAAGCATCTCACCCGCAATCTTGTACATATTGGGAATCATCAGGAGCAGACCCTGAGATGCTGTGAATGTTGTGGTCAGCGCACCTGCCTGGAGTGATCCGTGAACGGCGCCAGCCGCACCTCCTTCACTCTGCATCTCGGTTACTTTTACAACCTCACCGAAAAGGTTCTTTTTACCTGCTGCAGCCCACTCGTCAACGTATTCTGCCATTGTGGAAGAAGGGGTGATGGGGTAGATGGCCGCGTGCTCGCTGAACAGGTAGGCAATATGTGCCGCTGCCCAGTTGCCGTCACAGGTAGTGAATTTCTTTTGAGCCATAGTTCTTAGTTATTGTTAATAATGTTTTTTTATGTATTAAAATTTCTGTCACGAATTCAATTACGCATAACGCACAAATTTACGACATTATTTCTAATAATCGTAGAAGGAAATGATGTTTTTTTTGATTATCTTTGTCAACTTTAAAGATTGCGATATGTTTGAACATTTGTCAGATAAACTCGAAAGGTCTTTCAAGATACTCAAAGGTGAGGGAAAGATAACTGAAATCAATGTTGCCGAGACTCTCAAGGAGGTACGCAGGGCTCTGCTGGACGCTGATGTCTCGTATAAAGTGGCCAAGGGTTTTTGCGACAGCGTAAAGGCCAAAGCATTGGGCGCCAATGTGTTGACTGCGGTACGCCCCGGCCAGATGATGGTGAAGATTGTCCACGACGAGCTTGCGGCCCTGATGGGGAGTGAGGCGTCCGAACTCAATCTCAAGGGCTCTCCGGCCATAGTGCTGGTGGCGGGCCTGAACGGTTCCGGCAAGACAACTTTCAGCGCCAAGCTCGCATCGTATGTCAAGAGCAAGAAGGGAATGAAGGTGATGCTTGCGGCCTGTGATACTTTCCGCCCGGCGGCGATAGACCAGCTCAAGGTGCTCGCGCAGAGCATAGATGTGCCGGTTTTCAGCGAGGAAGGGGAGAAGGACCCCATTAAGGTTGCGGCAGCCGCTGTAGCCCGCGCGCGACAGGAGGGTGTGAGCGTGCTCATTATAGATACGGCAGGCCGTCTTTCCGTGGATGAGGAGCTGATGAATGAGATTGAGGCTCTTTCCAAGGCTGTGTCACCTGTTGAGACCCTTTTTGTGGCCGACGCAATGACAGGTCAGGACGCCGTGGAGACCGCAAAGATTTTCAACGAAAGGCTCGACGTCACGGGTGTAGTGCTAACTAAGATGGATGGCGATACTCGCGGTGGCGCCGCCTTAAGCATCAAGGCCATTACCGGCAAGCCTGTCAAGTTCGTTTCCGCCGGTGAGAAACTCGATGCTTTGGACATCTTCCATCCCTCCCGTATGGCGGACCGCATTCTCGGAATGGGTGATGTGGTTTCCCTCGTGGAAAAGGCCCAGGAGCAGTATGATGAGAAGGAAGCGCGTGAGCTCAAGAAGAAACTCGCCAAGGACCAGTTCACCCTGTGGGATTTTTACAATCAGATTCAACAAATCAGGAAGATGGGCGACATAAAGGACCTCGCCGCAATGATTCCTGGTATGGGCAAGGCCATCAAGGACGTTGACATAGACAATGACAAGGCGTTCAAGAGCACCGAGGCAATTATCCTGTCAATGACTCCCTATGAGCGGGAAAATCCCAATATCATCAATGGCAGCCGCCGCAAGAGGATAGCCGATGGCAGCGGAACTTCCCTTCAGGCTGTAAACCAGCTGCTTAAGCAGTTCGAAGGCAGCCGCAAGATGATGAAGATGGCTATGGGTATGGGAGGTCCTGCAAATCTTATGAGAAATTTGAGAAGAAGATAACAAGCAATACAGATTATGATGGATACTAACAATTATCAGTTGGTTTCGCTGGAGGAGAAGGAGGAAGTTGAAGGCGGATCTTTCAATTTCCGGCATTTCCTTCAGCGTTGCAGGAAGAATTGGTATTGGATAACTCTAAGTGTGTGCGCCTGCCTGTTTTTGGCGGCGGTCTATGTGCTTATAACAAGACCCGTGTATGTGCGCAATGCTTCGGTGTTGATTAAGGAAGCAGCCGTAAGACGTATGGCAACCAGTGATATAGAGTCTGTGCTGAGCTTCAGCGGAGGCTCTTCGATGTCTTCCAAGGTGGTCAATGAGGTAATAGCTTTCAAATCTCCCGCACTGATGCAGGAGGCAGTCAAGAGACTGGGCCTTATGGTGGACTACTTTAGCGACGGTCTGTTCCGCGACAATGTCATCTACGGAGCTCAGGTGCCCGTGGAGGTGGATTTTATAGACGTGCCTTCAAATGTCACTCTGCATTTCACCCTCGACAGTCTTAGCGACGGCAAGATAGCCTTGAGCAAATTCATATATCGTATTAAGAAGGACAAGATTGAACTTCCTTCCTGTACGGTGAAACTTGGAGACACGCTGCAGACAGAAATCGGCCGCATTGCCGTACGCCCCAGAGAATACTTTCTCGGCGAGTGGAAGAAGCCCGTCATTGTGAAACTTTATACCCTTGACGGCGCAACAGCCAAATACTCCGCCGCATTGAAGGCTGAACCGATAGATGTGAAGAACCATTCCGACGTGCTGAGCCTTTCCATTGCGGACAACTCCGTGCAAAGGGCTGACGATATCATCAATACCATCATCAACATATATAATGAGAATTGGGTCGAGGACAAGAACAGAATGGCCATCAGCACTTCTGCCTTCATCAATTCGCGTCTTGCCTCGCTCGAGAAGGAACTGGGCGACGTGGATGATGACATTTCCGAGTTTAAGAGCCGCAATTTGGTGTCGGATATGAACTCGGTATCCACTCTGTACGTGGCCCAGCTGCAGGAAGCCGGCAAAATGAATCAGGAACTGAACAACCAGTTGGCCGTGTACAAGTATGTGAAGTCATATCTGGCGGAAAATCCCGGTACGGAAACTCTGATTCCTCTGTCGGCCTCTATGACCACCAGCGCAATCTCAATGCAGGTTGCCGAGTACAACAAATCCCTGCTCATACGCAACAACATCAGGGCTAACTCCAGCGCCAATTCTCCTGTAGTCAAGGATATGGATGCTTCTTTGGCGGGTACAAGGACCGCAATAGAGCAGACCATAGACAACCAGATTGAGACCATTTCCGCCCAATTGGACAACCTGCTCAGTTATGAGAGGAACAACAATGCCCGTATGTCCCAGAGTCCGACCAAGGCCAAGTACCTGTTGTCGGTGGGACGCCAGCAGAAGGTGAAGGAGCAGTTGTATTTGTATCTGCTCCAGAAAAGGGAGGAAAACGAGCTTTCGCAGGCCTTCACTGCCTACAACACCCGCATCATCACCCCTCCTATGGGCATAGCCCGCCCCAAGAGTCCCAAGAAGATGCAACTGCTCATTGTCGCTCTCTTCCTGGGCTTCTTCCTGCCCGTTTTCGTCATTTACGTCATTGAACTTACCGACACTAAGATACGCAGCAAGGAGGATCTCACCGGCCTGAGCTTGCCTTCGCTCGGAGAAATTCCCTTAGAAAGCGATGCCCGGAAGATGAAATCCCTGCTCAAGAGACAGCCCAAGACCGAAGAGGTTATAGTCCGTCCCGGTGTCAGGAGCGTCATCAACGAGGCATTCCGCGTGTTCCGTACCAACCTCGAATTTATGGAAAAGGGTAAGGACTGTCCTGTAATCAGCCTTACTTCGTTCAATCCCGGCTCAGGCAAGACCTTCATTTCCATAAACAGCGCGGCGGCCCTTGCAATTAAAGGAAAGAGGGTTCTCGTTATAGACTGCGACCTTCGCCGCTCTTCCCTGTCGGAATATGTAGGCCTGCCCAAGCGGGGTATCACCGACTACCTTGCGGAGTCCGATACCCGAATTGAGGATGTGATAGTGCCGGTGGCCGGATTCAACTCCCTGTGGGTGCTCCCCGTCGGCAGCGTGCCTCCCAACCCTTCAGAACTGCTCAGCACAGGCAAGTTCCAGGCAATGATTGCCGAACTCAAGCAGCAGTATGACATCATCATCATAGACTGCCCTCCGGTTGACATCGTGGCCGACACCCAGATCATCAACGAGTGTGTGGACCGCACCATTTTTGTGATACGTGCCGGTGTGCTGGAGCGCAAGGACGTCGCCACCCTCCAGAAAGCCTACGACACCAAGCGCTTCAAGAACCTCTGCTACGTCTTCAACGGCGTCGAGCGCTCATCCTCCTACTACGGTCATTACGGTGCCTACGGCGCTTATGGGAATTAGTTGTTGGCATGCAATTTACGGCATATCTGTTGGGCTTGATGATTTTGATGGTTAATGTCTGGGACATTAAGCCATTCTGTCATATACCCTCCGACGGATATCTGCTTCTCACTCTTTTCTATCTGCTTTTCAGCTTTTTTTTATTTCCGGATAGGAAGTTCAGATTCTTTTCCAAGCAGATGATACCATTTTGGCTGATAGTGACAGGTATGATCCTTTCGATTATACCGGCCATGATTTTTCATGGTCAATCAGTATCCCAGTCAATTCTAACATACAGAAGTCAATTGCTGTGGATTGCAGTTCCAGTGGTCTGTCGTTTGAGACCGCATAAACGGAATATTATGGATGCATCTTTGCTTTTTACTGTGATGATGTTCTGTGTGACTGTGCTTCATTCCTTTATCCCTGATTTGTTTGCGGCACCGTCCGAGTCCGATTATTTTCATAAGGCTGAATATCTTGTAAGTGGTTACGCAATTGCCATCTTTCCTTTAATTATTTCAATGGAAAAACTGAGGTATAATGTTGATATCAAATCAATTGTAATTGTCCTCTTTTGTCTGTTTTTCTTTTTTGTCATTCAGAACAGAACGTCCATAATAGCCGCAGTAGCAGTAGTTTGTGTGATGCTCTTCAACTCCAAGACCAAATTCAAATACGTTTTTTATATCTCCTTTTGTGTCTTGGCAATCGTCTTTGTGTTTGCAACAGTTGACACATGGACTGCCTTGTTCAACGAAACCGTTTCGGATCTTGCTGATGAGGATTACAACAGAAACAAGGCATACTTCTATTTCTTGTCTCCCTTTGCAAATCCCTCCTGGGTTACATATCTTACCGGTAATGGTTATTTGAGCGCACACAGCACGTCTCTTATGGCAGATATGATGAGCGAGGGTGTGTACAACAGTGATGTGGGTTATGTCGGTTTCTGGAATCAGTTCGGCATTTTACCGATTATCGGCTTTTTTTACATGATTTTCCGCGGCTTGTTCAGACCTTCCGTATCTAAAATCCCTTTTGCTTGTGCCATATACATGCTCGCAACCAGTATGACGATAGGTTATTATGCGGGTTCTTCGTCTGTGTTGTGCTTTGTGTTTGTGTATTATCTAATAATGTATTGCACTGACCATAAAAAGATTGCTGTGCTGAAGATGGTGCCGGAAGAAATTATTGTGCGTCCATAATGAGTGTTTCCGAAAATAACAGGCGTATAGCCAGGAATACTATCGTTCTGTATTTCAGGATGATAGTGGTAACACTTGTCAACCTGTATTCTTCAAGGCTTATCCTGCATGCTCTCGGGGTAGTTGATTATGGAATATTCAATGTGCTCGGTGGGGTCATAGGGATGCTCGGGTATGTGAATGTCCTGTTGTCCGGGGCAATATCGCGTTTTTTGACTTATGATTTGGGATGTGGAGACTTGAACCGGTTGAAGGAGACATTTCGTGTTTCAAATACACTTTGCATCCTGTCCATAACCTTGTTTATCATATTTGGTGAAACAGTCGGGTTGTGGTTTGTGAATTCACATTTGAATATTGAACCGTCCCGTATGTATGCGGCAAATTGGGTATATCAATGTGCCCTTCTGTCTGCCGCGATTGTAGTTATGCAGGCCCCTTTTTCCGCTGCGGTAATAGCACATGAGAAAATGTCGGTTTATGCGGGTGTCAGTATTGTGGATGCTGTTCTTAAATTTGCTGTCGCGTTTTCTTTGCCATTTTTGGGGGGAGACAATCTGGTCTTGTACGGTTCATTGCTTGTTGGCGTAAGTGCAGTCTGCTTTTTGATATATCTTGTGGCCGGTCTTGCAATGTTTGAGGAGTGTTCACTTCAATTCAGTTTTGCAAAAGAAAAGTTCAAGGCAATGTTTTCATATTCAGGATGGAATATGATTATGGTGTTTGCCAATATACTGAACAATTATGGATTCAATATTCTTTTGAATTTGTTTTACGGACCAGTGGTCAATGCGGCTCGGGGTCTGGCTTTGCAAGTCAATTCTCTTGTGACACAATTGTTCAGCAATTTCCAGACTGCATCAGTTCCCCAGATTACAAAATATTATGCGCAGGGAGAGAAAGAGCGGATGCATCACCTGATATGCAACACTTCCAAATTCAGTGTCGCATTGTTGTTGCCTGTTGTTATTCCTTTATGCTTCAATACTCAAGGGCTGCTGGAATTGTGGCTGGGTGAGGTTCCTGATTTTACTGTTGCTTTTGTCAGAATAATGGTTATGATTTCTTTGTTTTCCGCAGTTGATTTGCCTATCGGAACGGGTATCCATGCTGTGGGGCGTATGATGCTTCCAAATGTGACGGCGGCCGTTATATATCTCGGGATTTTCCCAATCACATATTTGGCGATGAAGAATGGCGCATCTGCGGTTGTGGGATATTTCATTTTTGTTGCGACCACACCCTTCATTCTCGGCGTTGACCTGTGGATTCTTCATAAATATACGGATTTTAGTATTGTATATTTTTTCAAAAAAGTCATACTGCCTGTTGTCGGAGTCGGGATGCTTTCTATATTGGTACCTGTGGCCATTTGTCTGTTCTATCGTGCGAATGGTTTTTCCGACTTGCTTTTTAAGGTGCTCATTGATGTGATTTATGTGTCCTTCGTGGTATTCTTCACGATAGTACCAGCAGAATTCAGAAAAAGGTTTTTAAGATTTTTCAAGAGAGATGCTAGCAATTGTAATTGTATCATATAAAAGCAACGAGCGTACAGCATCTTATATTCTGCAGGAATTGCCGAAAATAAAGATGCCGAATAAAGTCGTTGTCGTTAATAATGGTGCGGGAGAAGGAGAAAGTGAAGAACTTGCCGCAGCTGTCGGTGGATATGTTTATAGAGTTGGTGATTCTGTTCAATTTTCCGATGATATCAAGTATTTCGTTATAGACAATCCGGAGAATTCCGGATATGCCAGGGGCAACAACATAGGAGCGCGTTTTGCAATTGATAGTCTGGGAGCAGAACTTATTTTGTTTACCAACAATGATATCAGATTTCTCGACAATGATGTAGCGGACAGGTTGGCTACAGTGCTCGAGACTGTTCCTCAGGCTGGCATAGCCGGTCCCCGAATAGTGGGGATGGACGGAAGACTACAGAGCCCTGAACCATATATCAGTTTTGCCCGAAGGCACATATGGATGTATTTGTGTACGCCTTTTCTGTCAAAGGAGGCTAAGGCCCGAAGGTTCCTTTTCAATTATTCGGAAACGGCAGAGGAAGGCTTCCATTATAAACTTATGGGTTCGTTCTTTATGGTGCGTGCAGCTGATTTTGAACGATGCGGAATGATGGATGAAGGCACTTTTCTGTATTCAGAGGAGCCCATATTGACTGAAAGAATGGCGTCGATAGGTCTCAGGCTGTATTATTGCCCGGCGGTCTCCGTATTGCACGAGCACGGCGCAACCATATCTCAGGCTTACAATCGCAAGAAACAGGATTCTCTTCAATTTGAGAGCGAAGTATATTACTATAGGAAATACAAGTCAGTGAGTTATATCCAAGTGCTTGTTGCCCGCTTGATTAGAAAATTTTTGTACCTTTTGAAGTATTGAACAATATCTCTTACCTTATAGTTTTATTGTACAAAAAAATGTACATATATTAGTATGCCGTACATTGGGATATTGGAATGTCTTGGCGTTAGTTTTATCAAGATGATATGAGGACTTTATTCATCACACATCATTATCTTACATCCAATGGGGGAGGGTCTTTCGCTTCCCGGGCATATATCAATGCCTTCGCTGCATTGTCGGATGAGATGACTCTGCTTTATCCTGTGAAGGACGGCGAGGATGTGTTCGACGGCATAAATCCCGGGATTGAACTTGTGTCGGTGCCCAATGATGCGACAATAGTCCGGAAAACGGTGAATCTCCTGACTGGCAAGGTGCACAGATATGACAATGTAGCCCCGGCATATATCCGCAGCGGCCGATTTGACACTGTTGTTTTTGATACAAGTGTGGTATCCTTCAGGTTGATAGGGGTGGCAAAAAAATGCGGTCTGCGTACCATTGTCCTTCATCACAATTTTCAATATGAATATTTCAGGGACAACACTTCGGGTTTTCTGAAATACATCACCTTATTCTGGTGCCGGATATATGAGGGTGAGGCTGTCCGGAGGGCAGACCTGAATCTTACTCTGACGCCGGATGATGCGGAATCGCTTAAGAAAAATTATAATGCGCCAGATGCAGAGTTCCGTGTCATAGGGACTTTCGAGTATGACTCCCGTCCGTTTCTAAAATTGTCGGAGGATAAAGCCAGAGTTTCACGTTTCGTAATAACTGGGAATCTTGGCAGTATGCAGACGGAGTATTCTCTGATTCCTTGGTTGAAAGATTATTACCCTGTTTTCAGGGAGACATTGCCTGAAGCCTCTCTTGTCATTGCGGGATACAGACCCGGTAATGCAATTATACAATTATGTGATAATCTCGGCATTGAACTTATTCAGTCTCCTGAATCTCTGGACCCTGTTCTGGCACAGGCTGATGGTTATATATGTCCCACATGCCTCGGCAGCGGCTTGAAACTCCGTATAATGGATGGCTTCCGTTGGGGAATGCCGGTTGTGTCGCATGTAGTTTCTGCTCGAGGATATGAGAAATTTGTTGAGGACGGCTTTTTGTTCTCATACTGCGACAGGGAAACATTTCGAGATGCTCTGACGCAACTTCGGAACAGAACTTTTTCCCGGAATGAGATAAATGCCGAATTTAATTCCGTTTTTTCCTTTTCTGCAGGAACAGAACGCTTGAAGACTATTCTAATAGCAAGAAACTCCTGATAGTAGTATCCTAGATATATGCATCTCGCTCCTATAATTATTTTTGCCTTCAATAGATTGGAATCGTTAAAAATGACGGTTGCCTCCGTTCAACAAAATCCGGAAGCAATAGAAAGTGACCTTTTTGTATTTGTAGATGGCGCCCGATCCAATATTGTGGGGGAAATAGAAAAAGTTAAATCTGTTCAGGAATATGTTAAAACAATAACGGGATTCAAGAGTATTAATCTCTTTGTTTCAAAAAAAAATCGGGGACTAGGACCGTCTATTATCGCAGGAGTGACTGAAGTTATCAATCGTTTCGGGCGTGCTATTGTATTGGAGGATGATCTTATTCTGGCTAAAAACTGTCTTGCATTTTTGAACCAGGGTCTTGAGATGTATGAACAAGAACAAAGGGTCTTTTCAGTCTGCGGGTATAGCAATAAGGTAAAAGTTCCTAAGGGCTATGAATATGACTCATACTTTTGTGCCAGATCTTCATCATGGGGGTGGGCAACATGGTCAGATCGCTGGAATAGTGTTGATTGGGAATTAGAAGATTGGGAAAAGATTAAATCTTTGAAGTCTGCTTTCAATGAATGGGGAGGCTCTGATTGTTTCGGTATGCTCAAAGGGTGGAAACAGGGAAGAAATAGTTCTTGGGCGATTCGGTTTTGCTTCTCTCAGTTCCTTCAAGAAAAACTTTCATTATTTCCCATAAAAAGTAAAATCAGTAATAAAGGTTTTGATGGATATGGCACAAATTGTAAAAAATTTACCAGGTTTAGATGTGAGTTCGATAATTCCAATTGTACGGAGTTCAAGTTTCCTAACAAGGTTACTATGGATCCATATCTAAGAAATGCGGCGCTCTCTTATCATTGCATTTCCATGCGTATATTTAGCAAAATAATGTATATGCTGTATCATTGAAGACTCTAATCTTCTTCATAACCCGAATTTTTTACGGCTCTTCCTAAAATTCAGGAAAGATTTGCGGAATCTTTCCTAAAATTCGGGAAAGTTATTACATTTGTAAAAATTTGTTATGACAATAAAGGAAACAATAAAATCTCTCATAGCCCTCAAACAGCAGGAGATACCTGTTTCATACATTCCCCGAGAGGTTGAATTGCCCGTCAATGCCAAGAAGATAATCACAGTTGTGGGCGTCCGCCGCTGTGGAAAATCCACGTTGATGGAACTGTGTGTCGAGCGCATTCTTAAGGCCGGTGTCAGCCCTAGTCAAATTGTTTGGATTGGCTTTGACGATGAAAGGTTCGCCCAGATGCAGACTTCGGATTTTAACACTATCATCGAGGCCTATATGGAAATGTTTCCCGATATTCCCATCAAAGATGTCTTTTTCTTCTTCGATGAGATTCAGCGAATCAAGGGTTGGGAACTGTTTGTAATGCGCTTGTTTAAACACTATAGCAAACAGATATTCATTTCTGGTAGCAATGCCGAAATGTTGTCGGAGGAGTTGAATACTGCCCTGCGTGGCTGGCCGCTGGAGTACAAGGAGTATCCATTATCCTTTAGGGAATACTGTCAGTTCAAAGGTATTGTTACCGACAGTCATCTTGAGCGGGACCTTGCAAAGGTTCAGATGGCCTTTGACGCTTATATTAGTGAGGGAGGTTTTCCGGAGGTCGTTCTGGAGCAGAACCGTGCCATAAAGGACAAACTGCTGCAAGGATATTTCAATACGATGCTTTTCAGGGATATGATTGAACGGTATAACCTTTCCAATCCTGAGAGGGTGAAATATTTAATCAAGCGCTTGATGGCGGGAATGACCAAACCCGCCTCCATTAATGCCATCTACAATGATATGCGTTCTCAGGGAAGAAAGGTTAGCAAAGATGATCTATATGACCTTGCGGAAAAGACCTGCAATGTTTTTCTGTTGTTCAAAGTGACAAAATTTGATCAGTCATTTAAGAAAGAAACCAGTGCTCTTCCCAAATACTATTGCGTAGATAATGGTTTGCGTCAGTCGGTCTTGATTCCGGGGCGTGATGACGAGGGTATTCTTTTCGAGAATGCCGTGTTTCTGCAACTGATGCGCAACCTTTCAGATGGAGAGAAGATTTGTTACTACTTGGGGAGTAAGGAATGCGATTTCGTGATTCAAACCGAAACGGCTGTAAAACAGCTGGTTCAGGTATGTTGGGACTTGAATGATGTTCAGACGCGCAGCAGGGAACTGGATGGGATACGTGAAGCAGCATCATTGACCCATTGTGATAATTTGACAATTGTAACCCGGAACCATGAAGAAGACATTGAAGATTCCGTGGGAGTCATTCATGTCGTCCCTGCATGGAAGTGGTTTCTTGAATGAAATGGCCGGCAAAGCTGAAAATCAAAAATGATGAACAAACCACGTATTCTGTGTATAGCAACTTTTCCTCCACCTGTCCACGGGGCAGCTGTTGTGAGTGAGCAGATCCGTAAAAGCAGGGTAATAAATGAAAGTTTTGATTGTGATTATGTGAATATTGGCACTTCACGTACGATAGCTGAGATTGGGGATGGAGGCTTGTTGCTAAATGCCGAGAAGATTGGAAGGTATTTGAAAAGTTTATGCAAAACATTCCGCTTGCTGCTGACACAACGCTATGACCTATGTTATTGTGCCATCACTTGCCATGGTGCGGGCTTTCTGAAGGATGCTCCGTACGTGCTGTTGTGTAAAATATTTCGACGGAAAGTTGTTATCCATCAGCATAATAGGGGG
>JAEDMF010000137.1 GCA_016303175.1 Bacteroidales bacterium | reverse complement strand
CCTGCTTGCTAAAGGCGTGGATATGCTCTATGGTCCTGAAGGCGACCGTTTCGGAGTACTTTCTCCATCTTCCGACACTCTCCAGTCCAGAAACGTGGTGGGACTTATACAGGGCTACGATCCCCAGCTCCGCGACCACTATATAGTTATAGGTGCGAGGATAGACAATTTAGGGATGAACTATATGACCGTTGACGGCAGACAGGTGGAGCAGGTTTATGCCGGCGCCAATGGCAATGCCTCCGGTATGGCTTTGATGGCGGAGCTTGCCGGAATGCTCTCCACAGGGTCCTTGATGCTCCGGCGCAGCGTGATTCTGGTTGGCTTCGGCTCCTCCACTGCTTCCTTTGCGGGGAGCTGGCACTTTCTCAAGCACAGCTTTGCAAAGGATGTTCCCAATATTGACGCAATGGTCAATCTGGATATGCTTGGACTTGGGCGGAACGGGCTGCAGGCCTTCACGAGCGGCAATGACGATCTCAACCTGCTGCTAAACAAGGTTAACATCTCAGGGGTCCCCTTGAAGGCCACTTGTGTTGCTATGGAGCCCTATCCTTCTGACCATCAGGTGTTTTATGCTTCCGAAATCCCCTCCGTTTTCTTTACAGGAGGCCGTTATGCCGAGCATAACACGCCTAGGGATACTCAGTCCATATTAGACTTCGAGTTTATGGAATTGACACTCGAGTATCTGTACAACTTTGTGGTGGGTCTGGTCAACCTTCCGCCGGAGCATCCTTCTTTCCATAAGGTGGCACCCTCCCCGGACCATGTCGGGTACGATGCCGTTCCCTGGTCCGAATGTGACGTACCTCCTGCCTTCAGCAACAATTACGACCCTGCGGCCTTTCTGAGCAAATGGGTCTATACCTATTTGAAATATCCCGAGGCCTGTGTGAAGGAAGGTTCCCAGGGTCGAGTGATGGTAAGTTTCGTCGTGACAAAGGAGGGCAAGGTCGCCGATGTAAAGGTGACCCGCAGTAGCGGAGACCCCAGACTTGACGATGCCGCCGTGGCCGTAGTGGAGATTTCTCCCAAATGGAGAGCAGCGAGAGTGAAGGGACAGAAGGTGAATTGCAGCATCACAATTCCTGTTGAATTCAAGTTGAGAAAGAGAAGATAATTAGTAAATTTGCGCAAAATTTTTCAAGATGGAATATAATTTCAAGGAGATAGAGGCCCGTTGGCAGAAATATTGGGCTGAGAACAAGACCTTCAAGGCGGAGGAGGATGACTCCAAGCCCAAGTACTACGTTCTGGATATGTTCCCTTATCCGTCAGGTGCGGGACTTCACGTGGGCCATCCTCTCGGATACATTGCTTCGGATATCTATTCCCGTTACAAACGTCTGTGCGGCTACAATGTGCTTCATCCCATGGGCTACGATGCCTTCGGCCTGTCTGCCGAGCAGTATGCCATCCAGACTGGCCAGCACCCCGAAAAAACCACCACGGACAATATCAACCGTTACCGCAGCCAGCTTGATCGCATCGGCTTTTCCTATGATTGGGACCGTGAGGTGCGCACCTGCGATCCTGCATATTACAAGTGGACCCAGTGGGCCTTTCTCAAAATGTTCGCCTGCTGGTACAACCCCGACACGGACAGGGCGGAACTCATAGAGGAGACTCTTATACCCAAGCTCCGCGCGGAAGGAAAATGGGATGGTCTGAGCGACAAGGAAAAGTCAGATCTTCTTATGAATTACCGCATCGCATATCAGGGCGAGACGGCCGTCAATTGGTGTCCCAAATTGGGCACGGTACTCGCAAACGATGAGGTCAAGGACGGATATTCGGTGCGCGGCGGCTTCCCTGTGGAGCAGAAGAAGATGACTCAGTGGCAGCTCAGGGTATCCGCTTATGCAGAGCGTTTGTTGAATGACCTCGAAGACCTTGACTGGACCGATTCCTTGAAGGATATGCAGCGCAACTGGATAGGCCGCAGCAAGGGTTGTGAGATGGTGTTCAAGGCCACAAACGGCAGCAAAGAATACGACGTGACTATTTTTACCACCCGTGCCGACACTGTTTTCGGCGTCACCTTCCTGGTGCTTGCGCCCGAGAGCGATTGGGTGGAGAAACTCACCTCAGAACGGCAGAAGGATGAGGTGGAGGCATATCTCCAGCAGGTCAAGAAGAAGACTGAGAGGGAGCGCATTTCCGAGACCCGCAAGGTGACCGGCGTTTTCAGCGGCTCTTACGCAGTCAACCCCCTGACTGGAGAGAAGGTTCCCGTTTGGATCAGCGAATATGTGCTCGGAGGTTATGGTACAGGTGCCATTATGGCTGTTCCTGCACACGACAGTCGCGACTATGCCTTTGCCAAACATTTTGATTTGCCCATCATTCCTCTTATCGAGGGTTGTGATGTCAGTGAGCAGAGTTTTGATGCCAAGGAGGGCATAATGTGCAATAGCGGTTTCCTCAACGGAATGAGTGTGAAGGAGGCCATTCCCGCCGCCACAGACTATGTGGAGAGCCATGGCCTCGGCCATGCCAAGGTGAATTACCGTCTCCGCGACGCCATCTTCAGCCGCCAGCGCTATTGGGGTGAACCCTTTCCTATATATTATAAGGAAGGCATTCCTTGCCCTGTGGATGAGGCAGACCTGCCCGTCACCCTGCCGGAAATTTCCGAGTACAAACCCACTGCCGCCGGAGAACCTCCTTTGGCCCGCGCCAAGGACTGGACATACAAGGGTTATCCGCTCGAGACAAGTACTATGCCCGGCTTTGCAGGCAGCAGTGCCTATTATCTGCGCTATATGGACCCTTCCAACACGGAGGCCCTCGTAAGCAGGGAGGCAGATAACTATTGGCGTAATGTGGACCTCTATATAGGCGGTACCGAACACGCTACAGGCCATCTTATCTACTCCCGTTTCTGGAATAAGTTCCTCTATGATCTGGGCTATGTCTGCGAGAAGGAGCCTTTCCGCAAGCTTATTAACCAAGGGATGATACAAGGCAGGAGCAACTTCGTTTACCGTATAGTCAATACCAACACCTTCGTGTCCCTCGGCCTGAAGGACAAGTACGAGACCACCCAGATACACGTTGACGTGAATATTGTACGCAACGACCGTCTGGATATAGATGCCTTCCGTGCCTGGATGCCGGATTTCAAGGACGCGGACTTCATACTTGAGAATGGAGAATATATCTGTGGCTGGGCCATAGAGAAGATGAGCAAGAGTATGTTCAATGTCGTGAATCCCGATATGATTTGCGACACTTATGGCGCTGACACCCTCAGGCTTTACGAGATGTTCCTGGGCCCTCTGGAGCAGAGCAAACCTTGGGATACCAACGGTATAGACGGCGTGAACCGCTTCATCAAGCGCGTGTGGAGGCTCTTCTATGACAAGGACAAGTTCCTCGTTACAGACGAAAAGGCAACTCCTGCGGAACTCAAGAGCCTTCATAAGCTTATAGGAAAGGTAAAGGCCGACACAGAATCTTTCTCATTCAATACTACCGTTGCGGCCTTTATGATAGCCATCAATGAGTTGTCCGACTGCCACAAGCGTGAGGTACTGGAGCCTTTCATCATTATGCTGAGCATCTATTGCCCCCACCTTTGCGAGGAACTCTATCGTGCCTTAGGACACAACGACAGCATTTCCTACGCCTCTTTCCCCGAATACATAGAGGCATACACCGTGGAGAACAATGTGACCTATCCGGTCTCTTTTAATGGCAAAATGCGTTTTACGGTTGAACTGCCCAAGTCTGCCACAGCTGCGGAGGTTGAGGCTCAGGTGCGAGCCTTGGACCAGACCGCCCGCTATGTCGGTGACGGAAATATAGTGAAAGTCATCGTGGTGCCCGGGAAAATCGTCAACATAGTCGTAAAATGACGAACGGAAATATTCTTTTCTTTTGCGGTCCGGTTCGAAAGAATCGGGCCGCAAAAAATTAAAAAAAAGCAAAAGTCTTTAAAAAATAACAAAATCTTCATCTCCAAGCGCTTCTATTGTTCCCTGACAATTCTTCTTGGCTTATTTTTGCGCCAGCGGAAGGAAGAAAAATGATGGTGTTTTGGAATATTATTTTTACCGTTCTTTTGTCCTGTTTTTCATTTTGGGCTGGGATAAGAGTGGAGAAATTTTATGGGAAGTCCGTCATCAACAGACGGAAGAAGGAAATAATGAAGCAGTCGTACTCATCTGAGGAAGGCTTCATTCCTGCCTGTGTGGACAAAAAGCTCATATATGACGGCCTTGTGCATTATTTCAATACAGAAAAGCCGTATCTGGATCCCGAATTGACAATATCCGAGGTGGCCTCCCATCTTCTGACTAACCGTTCCTATCTCAGCAAGAGCATAAGTCTTTATGAAGGAGACAACTTTTGCACCTTCGTCAACCGTTATAGGGTGCGGTATGCCCTGGAACTTTATCATAGGAACAATAAACTTCGTGTGAGTGAACTTGCAACTTTGAGTGGCTTCAATTCTCCCACCGCTTTTAACATCGCTTTCAAGGCTGAGATGAACATTACCCCGGGAGAGTGGTGCCGCAGGTATAAGGTCAACCATCTGGATAGGAAGATCGGAGTCCAAAAGAAGCCTCCAAACAAGCAAACTTAAATATTTTTTCAAAAAAGTTTTGCAGAATAAAAAAAAGGTTTTA
>JAEDMF010000006.1 GCA_016303175.1 Bacteroidales bacterium | reverse complement strand
CTGACCTCGAAAATCCAATTCAAATCTGACGCAACTTATTTTTTTCATATTACTTGAGAACAAATTATTTGTTCTCCTTGCAGCAATCTGTGCACTCTCCGTTGCAAGCCTTTGTGGAATCGCAGCAAGCTTTGGTTGAATCGCAGCAAGCTTTGGTTGAATCGCAGCACTCTGTGCAGCACTCCTGAGCTTTTTCCTCACCTTTTGAGTTGCATGAGCAGCAAGATGAGCAGGAAGAAACAGCAGCCATAAATGCTACTGAAGCGATAAGTACAAGTACCTTTTTCATAATTTAACTTTTTATTTATTGGTTTCTATTTACTCTGTTTCGCGAAGAGTTTTAAACTCCCCCCCGTTTCGCGCGGCAAAGGTATATAGTATTTTTCTGAAATACAAAGAAAAAAAACATTTTTTTATCTTTCCAACTTAAAAAGCTCCAAATTGGAGACATTTCCGTTGTCGATGTCGAAGCGAACAGCCGTACGAAGCGTGTGAAAACCTTGAATGCCTGCGGCTCCCGGATTGATTACCAACATATTATAATAGTTGTCATACATCACCCGGAGTATGTGGGAGTGGCCGCATACGAAGATGTCGGGACGGCAGGAATGAATGAGCCTTCTCGCGGCACTGTCATATTTGCCCGGGAAACCGCCGATATGGGTAATAAGGATGCTCTTGCCCTCCCTTTCGAAGAAACGGTAAAGAGGATAGTCATAAATCAGGGCTCGATCGTCACAGTTGCCCACAACTCCGACCAAAGGCTTGAACTCGGCTATTTCGCGGGCTGTGTCCACCCCTCCCCCGAAGTCGCCGGCATGCCACAATTCGTCGCAGGGCTGAAAAAATTCCCTGAACTGCGGGGAAAATTCCCCGTGGGTATCAGACAAAACACCTATTTTCATATTGCAAGTTGCGGAAGTTAAGAAAGCCTGTTCATACCTAATCGATAAAGGCCGAATAGACGGCAGACACGCCCATAAGGGCAGCTGTCTCCGTACGCAGGCGGGACGGGCCGAGGTGCACGGGGATATAGCCCGCCCTCAAAGCCGCAGCCAATTCCACTTCGCTGAAGTCCCCCTCCGGTCCTATCAGTATGGTAATCTCCTTTTTAGGGGAAGGAGGGCAGGAGGAGTCAGCGGAAGGTTCCCGGCGTCCGCTCTCCGCGTTGGAATCATACACAGGGGCAGAGTCAGGAGGGCAGGAGGCAAGATAGGCGCTCAGGGCTCCTACTATGCTGCGGCGGGGATAGTCCGGGCCATCATAACAACACGCTATCATCTTCAGGCCGGCTCCACCTTTTTCCAGAAACTCCGGCAAAGTCACAGCATCCCGGATTCGGGGCAATTGGGCCTTGAGCGACTGCTTGGCGGCAGAGAGCGCAATCTTCTCCAGACGCTCTTTCCTGAACTGTCTGCGCTCAGAACGTTCGGCAAGCAGGGGGACTATCTCATCCACGCCCAACTCGACGGCTTTTTCCACAAACCACTCCATACGGTCGCCGTTCTTGGTGGGACAAACCGCAACAACAAGATGATAAGGACGGGAATTCCAGTCATTATGCACCCGGCTTATTGCAGCCGTGGCGGCCTTGGGGTCAGCATCGGCCAACCGGCACTCATACATATTGCCCCGCCCGTCAACAACACAAATGTCATCTCCTACCCTATGACGGAGCACTCGCACACAATGGGCCGACTCCTCCGGTGTGAGGGTCAGCATCGAAGGCGTGACATTGTCCGAATAAAAAATTATCATAACTTAAGTTATCGTGACCGCAAGCGCGAAACTTGAATCATCCTCTGAGAATCTTAACCTGGCCGTCCAGACCAAGTTGGATAATCTGGCTGCTGCGGCCGCTGGAGATGCCCTCCAAAGAAGGGTCCACCACCATATCCACACCAGCCTTCACCTCCTCTGAAATCCCGGAGAAAGTCTTCGGAGTCTCCTCCCCGGAAATATTGGCAGAGGTGCTGACTATAGGACCACCGAATGTATGGAGCAAAGCCATGCAGAAGGCCGAAGACGCAGGAATCCTAATTCCGACCGAGCCATCCTGCGCCACAACCGAAGGCGCCAGTCCGGGCAGACGCGAAGGCGAGCCCGGCTCCTTGACCACGGCCCCGGGATAGATTATGGTCATAGGCGCATCATTCACATTCACCAGTTCCACCGCCATCTCAGGCACCTGCTCCACATACATTGCGATCATATCCATATCCTCCGCAAGAAGGATGAGCGATTTGCTGTCTGAGCGCCTTTTAAGGGCAAAAACCTTGCGCACAGCCTCCTCGTTGGAAGCATCGCAGCCTATCCCCCACACGGTATCGGTCGGATAGAGCAACAAACCTCCACTGCGAAGAACGCGCGCAGCTGCCTTTATCTCTTCATTATTCATAGTCATACATCCTTCCCTTTTTCTTCCATATTTTGACCAGAACAAACGCGAATATCATACCTCCAAGATGGGCAAAATGGGCTACTCCGCCGCCTGAGCCGAAAACTCCGGTAAGCAGTTCGATTACGAAGAAAATGCCCACCCACCACTTTGCAGACAAGGTAATCGGAGGGAAAAGCAAGGTCATACGGGACTCGGGATAAAGCATGGCATAACCCATAAGCAGACCGTAAATGGCTCCGGAAGCGCCTACGGTAGGAGTATTTTTTATCAACTGTATAGAGTGCATCGCGGCGCTGGACAAAGCTGCTTCCGAACCTATCTGTCCCATCTGATACTTGATTTGGAGCCACATTACTCCCATGTGGATAGCGGCGGCTCCCAATCCTGTCACAAAATAGAAAAGTAAATATTTCTTAGAGCCCCATTGCCTCTCCAGAGCCGTTCCGAACATCAGCAGGGTGAACATATTGAAGAACAAGTGGGTAAACCCGCCATGCATAAACATATGAGTCACCGGCTGCCACCAATGAAAATATTGTGACGTAGGATAGAAAAGGGCGAAGTTGCTCATCATAAACTCAGGCCGCAATTTGGTGAAAAGCAGCATGAAAACATTGATGATGACTATATTCTTGGTGACCACAGGCAAATTGCGCCAAAAGCCTCCTGGGTTACTACTATAATAATATGCCATAGATTTTCAATTATCTGAATAATTTTTCCATTTCTTCCATCTTATAGGTGCAGACTATTTTGTGGCCGTCGGGGGCATATTCCGGATTGGAACTCCTGAAAAGGCGGACGGCAAGGGCTCGGGCAGTCTGCACGTCAGTGGGAATGCGGGCAGTCCGCGACGCGGACAGGGACAATCTTTGTGCCAAAGAGCCGTACAGCGATGCTGCCAGCGAATCCCTCTCCTCCGAAAGGGCAGTAATAACCTCATATACAAGGGCGGAGACGGTCATCCTGTCATCCAGCAATCCATCCGGAACCGCATTCACAAGCATTGTATTCTCGCTGAAGGGAGAAAACTCGAAGCCGAGACGGGAAAGCAGGGCCTGATATTCCTGAATGACGACCATATTTGCCGCTCCGACCTCTACTTCCAGCGGGAAAAGCCTTGCCTGAGCGACAATATTCTCCTTCGAGAGAGCCTCCAGAAACTCGTCATAAAGCAGCCTCTGCATCGCCCTCTGACTGTCCACGAACATAACTCCGCTCCGGCAGGGCAGCACCATATAGCGGCCTTTCACCACAACCTGATACTCCGGCAGAGAATTGGCGGCAATACCTTCCGCAGGGGTCTGTTCCCGGGGTGTAGGGCACTGGTATGCCTGTCCCGCATCCATGCCACGGCTCAAGAGTGAAGGGCACGAGCCTGCCTGGCCCACGTCCATACCACGGCTCAAGGCCGCGTCCGCCTTCCAATCGAAAGTCTGAACCCCCGAAGCGAAATGATGAGCCTGCTTTCCGGAACTTTCCGCATTATGCCCCGTAAGTTCCCTTTCCCAGGAACGCTCATTCGGGAAGCCATCATTGTCGAAAGGATTGAAGGTCGGATTTTCTGCTATACCGGGCTCCACCACCGGCCTAAAATCTTCAAAAGAAGAGCTCAGGGACGGGATTTCCGGCATATTTCCCCTGTCAAAGTCAAGGCCTTCGCTCGCCGCTCCCCTACCGAGTGCCTCCCGCACTGACGCCATAATGATGGTAAAGAGCACACTGTCATCCTCAAACTTTATCTCTGTCTTTGTAGGGTGGACATTCACGTCAATCTTGTGGGGGTCTATGTCAAGATAGAGAAAATAGGATGGATTGGCCCCGTCGGGAACGAGGTTTTCATACGCTTTGATTACGGCCTTATGCAGATAGGGACAGCGAAAAAAACGTCCGTTGACGAAGAAATACTGATTGGGGGCGGAACGGCGCGCATTGTCCGGGCGGGAAATGAAACCGTTCACCTGCACGATGACGCTTTCCGCATTCAAAGGGAGCAGGTCATCGGCCGTGTTAGTTCCGAAGATATCCCTGATTCGCAATTTAAGGCTGCTGACCGCGGGCAGATTATAAACATCCTTGCCGTTTGAAGTAAGCAAGAATGCCACGTCTATGCGGGAGAGAGCCAACTTTATGAATTCAGAAATAATCTGCTTGAGCTCAGCGGCATCACTCTTGAGAAATTTCCGTCTGGCCGGGGTATTGTAGAAGAGATTCCTCACAATGAAGTTGCTCCCCACCGGGGCCGCCACCTGAGTGATGTCCTGACGACCGGGGTCATTGGCCGTAGCATCCGTAATGCTCACCTGCGTAGCCAAATCCGCATCGGCAGTACGGGTCTTCAGGGTAACTTCCGCCACCGCGGCAATGGAGGCAAGCGCCTCTCCGCGGAATCCGAAGGTCTCGATAGCCTGCAAGTCTTCCGCTGTATGAATCTTGCTGGTCGCATGCCTCTCGAAACAGAGTACCGCCTGGTCCGGGGACATACCGCAGCCATTGTCTATGACTTGTATCACAGTACGTCCCGCATCCTGAACGCAAACCGTAATCTTCGTGGCAAACGCATCAAGGGCATTCTCCACAAGCTCCTTAACCACCGAGGCCGGCCTCTGCACCACCTCCCCGGCAGCTATCATATTCGCTATATTGGATGGTAAGATCCTGATATCCATTCTCTTTTATTCTTACTCAAGTTTCGCAAGTGCATAATTATCTATGATAGTTTCCCGGCCTTCATCCACAGCGCGGCGTTCTCCCGCCTGCGCGTCTGTCCTCACAGCCCGTAGCCTGTCTAACTCAGCAGCAGTCCGTAGAAACGGGCCACATAATACAAAATGACAAAAAAGAGAATCAGGCTGACAAGGCCTATGGCAGCATGCAATTTAGGGCTGCCTTTGGTCCGCTGATAATTCCCATCCCTGAAACTGCCCTGGATATAATTGCCCGGTTTGTATTCCTTGTCGCTTCCGTCCGCATTCCTGCGTCCTGCCCCTTCATCCACCTTGCCGAACAGCCGACGGCGTTCCTCCGCCTCCTCATCGTAGTACCGGGGTTTGTAATTGAACACTCTATGCTCTGTATTCCCGAAAAAGTTGAAATTGAATCCCATAACCCACAAAGTTACTCAAATCTTTTATTATTTTTGTGAAACTGAACACTAAAATCTGTCTTATGGGAAATCTGCGTATTGGTCAAGGTTACGACGTGCACGAGTTGAAAGAGGGGCTGCCAATGTATCTGTGCGGAGTCAGAATCGATGCCCCGAAGGGCTTTGTGGCCCACTCTGACGGAGATGTGGCAATTCACGCCCTGTGTGATGCCCTGCTCGGAGCGCTGGCACTGGGGGACATCGGCAAACTTTTCCCAGACAATGACCCTGCCTACAAGGGCATAGATTCAAAAATTCTCCTTGCAAAGGTAATGGACAAGGTGCGTGAGGAAGGCTACAGGCTGGTCAATGCCGACATCACCATCATACTCGAAAGGCCCAAATTAAGAGGCAGCATAGATCTAATGCGCGAGACTCTGGCTCCGATTCTCGGTTGCGGCACCGACTGCATCAGCGTCAAGGCGACAACCACTGAACACCTGGGCTTCACCGGCCGCGAAGAAGGCTGCGCCAGTCTCGCTGTCTGCCTTCTGGAAAAAGACTGAAGCAGAGGAGTTGCTCCCTGCTTTCCGGAAAAGACTGAAGCCGGGAGGAAAGTTGCTCCCAGCCTACTGGAAAACGACTGAAGTCGGGAGAGAAGTTGCTCCCAGCCTACCGGGAAACGACTGAAGTCGGGAAGCAACCGCCTGCCCGACTTCATATCTTTCACCGTTCTTGAAATTGGGAACGGCACATATCAGGAAAACACCCAAAAGAGAATCCTCTGCTACTACGGCAACTGGGAGTGCGGCGTATCAATAAAAGACTCCAATCCGGCCCAGTCTGAAACATTTTAGCTGCTCTTTACGGCGGCAGGAACATCCGGGAAGAATGAGAAGCTGCCTCCTATCTTTTTTTCAATGTCGGCAACAGTCCTAACGGATACTTTCCTTATAGTAACTGTCTGATCTATGGATTCATCGTCATTCTTCACCCATGGGCTCTGCTCGAACCAGAAACCTATTGCAGTCAGTTCATCCGGGGTGCAAGTGTTCACCGCCTTTCCGCTGTTTCCCGACTTGGTGCGCAGGAACACTCTGTAAGTCGCCGCAGGCACTTGACAATCCTTGCTGGCTTCCGTGTCGGTGCCCCAGTTGGCATCTCTCAAGATTACCGGGTTGTCATCATACCAGCAGCCTACAACCACATAAACGGTATCGGAACATGCCCAGTTGTCATACAGAGCCTTTTCAATATTCCCGTGCATCTTCGGATACTTGTAATATTCGGGATACACATTGGTGGGATAGAAGGTTTGGACATTCATTTCGAAAAGCACGCTCTTGCTGCCGGCGCCCCTGTAACTTGAAGCAAGCATGTGTCCACGGCCGGGAAACTCCCCGTTCTCAAGTTTGGTCCATCTTTGGGTATCCATATCTTTCGGCCATTTTGCATCCGTAGAATAAGCCCATTCATCCCATTTTGCCGGATAAATGATGGACTGCTCGGATTCGGCCATCTCCGGGTCAGGTCTCCACGGATCGGGCGCAGGACGGGTCCTTCCTCCTTCGTGCCAGATGCTGTGCATAGGGAAAGCCACCCAAAGGGGATTGTGCCTTTGAATATCGTAGCAGGCAGAATAGTTTCTAACCTGTTTCTTACTGCTGTATGTTGTGGCATAATGCCTGATTTGCTTATACGAAGAGGATGGTGCGAGGATTTCGGGGCATTCAAAATATGGAGTTTTAAGAGCCTCGGGAGCCTCCTTTATAGGGAACTGCAAGGTCTGGGAAGCTTCGCCTGCGACCAAAGAAAGGCTAATGTCATCCACCCTTGCCCAGGCTGCCGTTGAATAGAGTTTCAGTGAAATGTCTGACGGAATTGTACCTTGGATCTTGAAATGGGCGGTACAATAGTTCCAAGTACCATAACGCTTTGACGAGTAGGTGACAGGGTATTCTGTCCCTTCACTGACAACGTAGAGTATTATGGTGGAGTTATCTGTGAATGTCCCGCTGATATTGGCTCCTAAACGTACCAGAAAAGAATTGCCGGAAATGTTTTCCGGGAGCTTTATGTTGTCAATCAATACATACCTGTTGGCTTGGAGGAAACAGAATGCGTTCATGCCTGAAGCTCCCGGATAAGCCGAGGATGTGTAAGAACTGCTTGTCACTACGTACTGACCAGTATAGGTGACGGATGCTGCACCGCTGCCTGTGGCATTCTTGTACCCGTCCCACTTGTCCAGATATGGATCTTTTGTGCCATTTTTGTGGTTGGCGGAATCATCCTTGTCCAAGTTGTCGGAATAAATCAGTTCCACAATATTGAAACCGGGGTTTGGGGTTTCCACCTTTACGCAGGATGAGAAAAGGATGGTGGACATCAGCAGGAGAGTTGCAAGCTTTTTCATATTGTTCAATTCATATTTGGCAAATATAAGTAAATAATCTAACAACAGAAAACTAGCCCAGAGGTACATCCTTGAGAATTACGCAAGATGCTGGGGCACAGGGTGGTACAATCACGCAAGACGCTGAGATCCAGGACGGAAGACACACGAAAGATGCTGGTCACAAGACGGTACAATTACGCAAGGTACTGGGATTAGGAAGGAAGAAACACAGAAGGCGCCCGGCCTTGGGAGACCGGGCGCCTTCGTAGCTCCGAGCAGAATCGAACTGCTATCTAAAGTTTAGGAAACTTCCATTCTATCCGTTGAACTACGGAGCCATTGTCGTCAAGCCCTCAAGCCTGACGGCCGCTTGGTCAGGCAGCCTTTTCCGCCTTGACCTCCACAATCTGACGGCCACGATAGTAACCGCACTCAGGGCATACGCGATGATAGATTACGGTTGCACCGCAGTTGGGGCAAGTTGCCAGTGTAGGCAGTGCAGCATGATCGTGCGATCTTCTTTTATCCCTACGCTGTTTGGAGATTTTTCGTTTAGGATGTGCCATTTCTTTATTATTTTAAATTATCATTCAACAACATCGCAAGGTCGGAGAAAGGAGCGTCCGTGCTTGGCGCGGCGGGTGCGTCGGAACTTGAAAGGTAATCAAGAGCGGCTGAATCACATTCCCCTTCGTCGTGGAATCTCTGTAGGGGCAGAGCAAGCAGTGAATAGTCGTAAATCTCCTGATTCAGATTCAACTCATCCTTGCCGTCAGGCAAAAACACTTCCTCGTAAGGTTCCTCGACAGTGGATCGGGACGCATCCATACGGAGACGGAACAACCCGGAGGTCTCCACATCCATCTCCACGGGAGAGAGGCAACGGTCACACGGAACAGTGAGGGTGCCTTTTATCCTGCAGTCGAAATCCACGTGGCCGGGCTGTTTATCAACAACGATTTCCAGCCTCAAATCCGCGTCAAGGATATCCTCATTCTCAAACTTCGCAAAGAACTCTTTACCTAAATGAAAGTTGAAAAAACTCTCAGAAGGCCTCAATCCATTCAATGATATTACAACACTGTCATTCATAAAACAGATTTTGGAGCCGACAAAGGTAATAATATTTTAGGAATCTTCAAAAAAACAACTTATCAATCTTCAAATTCGGCAGCATTGGAGCCTGCAGCCCTTTTGCGATCCAGGGGGTCGAGCAGCACCTTGCGCAGTCTCATAAAATGAGGAGTAACCTCCACCATCTCGTCCTCTGAAATATATTCCAAAGCCTCTTCCAGCGAGAACCGGATGGGAGGAGGGAGCATCACCTTTTCATCAGAACCTGCGGCTCGCACGTTGGTGAGTTTCTTCGTCTTGCATATATTCACATTCAAATCTCTCTCCCTGGTATGCTCGCCGACGACCTGGCCCATATACACATCCTCGCCCGGGTCAATGAAAAAACGTCCCCTGTCCTGCAATTTATCCATCGAGTAAGCCACGCTGACCCCCGTCTCAAGAGAAACGAGCGAACCATTGGTACGACGCTCTATATCGCCCTTATACGGCTCATAATCCTTGAAGCGGTGGGCCACAACAGCCTCTCCTGCAGTCGCGGTAAGCAAATTGGAACGAAGGCCCATCAAGCCTCGCGCCGGTATATCGAACTCCAGGTGAGTGCGGTCTCCCCTGCCCTCCATCTGGATGAGCGCTCCCTTGCGGCGGGTCGTGATTTCTATTGCCTTGCCTACATATTCCTCGGGCACATCAATGGTCAGAGCCTCGATGGGCTCGCACCTCTGGCCGCCTATCATCTTATCCAGCACCTTGGGCTGACCGACCTGAAGTTCAAAACCCTCCCTGCGCATCGTCTCGATAAGCACGGAAAGATGGAGCACGCCCCTGCCATACACAACGAAAGAATCCGCATTCACGCCCGGTTTGACACGCAGGGCAAGATTCTTCTCCAGCTCCTTTTCCAGACGTTCCTTTATATGACGCGAAGTGACAAATTTTCCGTCCTTGCCGAAAAAGGGCGAGTTGTTGATGCTGAACAGCATACTCATCGTAGGCTCATCCACCTCGATAGGAGGCAGGGCCTCGGGATTTTCAAAATCTGCCACCGTATCACCTATTTCAAAGCCCTCCAAGCCCACGACAGCGCAGATATCGCCGCACTGGACCTGTTCGACCTTGGCTTTTGCGAGGCCATCAAAGACCATCAGTTCCTTGATGCGCTGCTTCTGCACCTGATCATACCTCTTGCACAAGGATACATTCTCCCCGGCAGTGAGGGTGCCTCGAGTCACCTTGCCCACGGCGATACGGCCTACATAAGGACTGTATTCCAGCGATGAGATAAGCATCTGGACCGTGCCCTCCTTCACCTCGGGAGCAGGAATGACCTCAAGTATGGTGTCCAGCAAGGGAGTAATGTCAGTGGTGGGCTTACGCCAGTCGAGGCTCATCCACCCCTGCTTGGCACTTCCATAGACAGTACGGAAATCCAGCTGGTCCTCCGTGGCGCCGAGGCTGAACATAAGGTCGAAGACCTCCTCCTGAACATTGTCCGGACGGCAATTGGGCTTATCCACTTTGTTGATGACAACGATGGGCTTCTTGCCGAGGTCTATGGCTTTCTGGAGCACGAAACGGGTCTGCGGCATACAACCCTCGAAGGCATCCACCAGCAGAAGCACGCCGTCACACATATTGAGCACTCTTTCCACCTCACCTCCGAAGTCACTGTGCCCCGGGGTGTCTATAATATTGATTTTCACGCCCTTGTAAGGAACGGACACATTCTTGGCCAGAATGGTGATACCCCTTTCCCTCTCAAGGTCATTATTGTCCAAAACCAGTTCGCCCAGCTTCTCCTGATTCCTTACAAGAGAGGCCTGATAAATCATTTTGTCCACGAGCGTGGTCTTGCCGTGGTCAACGTGGGCGATGATTGCTATATTTCTGATATCCTGCATAATTCAAGTTTTTGGTTCCAGCAAGCAAGCATTAATTAGCGATTGACGCAATTTGTTTTTTTATATTCTTAAAACGCGCAAAGTTACAAAATATCGGCGCAAATTATCATAATGCCGTTGAATATTTTTCCAATACTGTCGTTTCCTGATTTACAACTGAAGTCCATCACTGACAGATTTTGACTCTGATAAAAAAATTGTAACTTGCATAGGATTTATGATAATGACGCTATTGAAGCGCACAACAGTATGAAAAACGTTTATATTTTTCTGGCAGACGGCTTCGAGCCGCTGGAGGCAGTTGCCCCTATGGACATACTCCGCAGAGGGGGCATCGAAGCCCGTTTTGTTTCGGTAACTGAAGAAAGGCTGGTGAAATCAACTCAGGGATTTTCCATTCCGGCTCACCTGACCTGGACAGAATTCACAGCTGAGGCTGATACGAACGGGAATGAGGGGTGCATGATTTTCCCGGGCGGACTGCCGGGTTCGGACAGGCTGGGTGGCCACAAAGAGCTGATGGAGCTGATGAAGGGGCATTACCGGAAGGGCGGACTGACTTGCGCCATCTGCGCTGCACCTGCAAGAGTGCTGGCCGCAAATCTCGGAGAAGAACTCTCCGGCAGGAAAATGACCGTTTACAAGGGCATGGAGGGCGAACTGCAAAGCAGGGGCCTGACCTACACCGGAGCGAGGGTGGAAAAAGACGGTAATTTGATATGCGGCGAAGGCCCCGGGCTTGCCATCGAATTCGGTCTGGCAGTACTCAGGGCCCTCGCGGGGGAAGATGTTTATCTGAAGGTCAAGGCCGGCATGCTGCTGTAGCGGCCGTTACACCGCTATCTGCGGCGGCCGCCCAACGCAATCATTACATAATAGAGAAGTGTGGCTATAGAGCCGATGGCGGCAACCACATAAGTATATGCGGCCCAACGGAGGGCGTCCGATGCCATTGCACCGGTGGAGGCATCAGTAATACCGCTGCTGCTCAACCATCTTACGGCCCGCTGCGAGGCATTGATTTCCACAGGCAGGGTCACGAGGCTGAAAAGGGTGGTCATAGCGAACAGACCGATTCCCACCCATATCAGAGAAGGCACAGTCTGGATAAGCAAAATTCCGGCAAGCAGTATCCACTGAACCCAGCTGTTGGCAAATGAGACAATCGGCACGAGGGAGCTGCGCAGTTTCAATGGGCCATAGCCCATTGCATGCTGGACAGCATGGCCGCACTCATGTGCGGCAACTGCGGCAGCTGCGACACTGCACTGGCCGTAAACCGCATCAGAGAGATTGAGCGTCTTGGTCAACGGATTGTAATGGTCCGTAAGCTTGCCCCGTACATGGGTTACCGTAACATCCGTTATCCCGTTGTCCGCAAGCATTTTGCGAGCCACGTCAGCCCCGCTCATCCCTCCCGGAACAGACACTGCGGAATATCTATCAAAACGGCTGTTGAGTACGGTCTGGACTATAAAGCCCAGAACCATAACCAACAGCATAATAATCCAAATGAGACTTGTACTCATACTACATCATTCCTCCCATTCCGGGATTGGCTGGTGCAGCACTCTCAGGCTGAGGGATGTCCACGATAGCGCACTCTGTGGTGAGGAACATTCCGGCCACGGAAGCTGCATTCTCAAGAGCCACGCGGGCCACCTTGGTAGGATCAATGACTCCAGCCTCAAACATATTCACATACTCATCAGTGCGGGCATTGTAGCCGAAATCACCCTTGCCTTCACGTATCTTGTTAATGACCACACTGCCCTCAACACCTGCGTTGGCAGCTATCTGACGGAGAGGCTCTTCAATGGCACGAGCCACGATACGAATACCGGTAGTCTGATCGGCATTCTCGCCTGTAAGGCCTGCAAGAGCCTCGGTGGCGCGGATATATGCAACGCCGCCGCCAGGTACGATACCCTCTTCCACAGCCGCGCGGGTTGCGCTCAGGGCATCCTCAACACGGTCCTTCTTTTCTTTCATCTCAACCTCAGTAGCTGCGCCCACATAAAGAACAGCCACGCCGCCGGCCAGTTTGCCAAGACGCTCTTTGAGTTTCTCCTTATCATAATCGGATGTAGAAGCCTCTATCTGCTTACGGATAGAAGATACTCTCTCCTCTATGGCCTTCTTTTCACCTGTACCGTTCACAATAGTGGTGTTCTCCTTGGTCACAACAACCTTCTCGCACTTTCCGAGCATCTGAAGAGTAGCGTTCTCAAGAGTATAGCCGCGCTCCTCACTTACTACAGTAGCGCCGGTGAGGGTGGCAATATCCTGCAGCATCTCCTTGCGGCGATCTCCGAAACCGGGAGCCTTCACGGCGGCAATCTTGAGGGTGCCGCGGAGTTTGTTTACAACCAGAGTGGTAAGAGCCTCGCCCTCCACATCCTCGGCAAGAATCAGCAGAGCCTTGCCCTCACGCGCAATGGGCTCGAGCACGGGCATAAGGTCCTTCATTGTGCTTATCTTCTTGTCAGTCACAAGTATATAAGGATTGTCCAGCACGGCCTCCATCTTATCTCCATCAGTCATAAAATAAGGAGAAATATAGCCTCTGTCGAACTGCATACCCTCTACTACCTTGACTTCCGTCTCTGTGCCCTTGGCCTCCTCGACAGTGATGACACCATCTTTCTTTACCTTGGCCATAGCGTCAGCGATGAGTTTGCCGATGTAGGCGTCGTTGTTGGCGGAGATGGTGCCGACCTGGGCAATCTTGTCCATATCGTCGCCCACCTGCTCGCTCTGGGATTTAAGTGAATCGACTACCGTCTCTACAGCCTTGTCAATACCCTTCTTAAGGTCCATGGGATTGGCGCCGGCGGTGACATTCTTGATACCTTCGCTTATGATGGCCTGAGCCAGAACTGTAGCCGTTGTAGTACCGTCACCAGCCTGGTCGTTAGTCTTGGAGGCAACCTCCTTCACCATCTGGGCACCCATATTGGCAAACCTGTTCTCCAGTTCCACTTCCTTGGCAACGGTAACACCGTCCTTGGTGATGTGGGGAGCTCCGAACTTCTTCTCAATCACTACGTTGCGTCCCTTGGGACCAAGAGTAACTTTGACTGCATTTGCAAGTGCGTCTGCACCTTCCTTCATAAGGGAGCGTGCGTCGCTGCTATATTTGATATCCTTTGCCATAATCTTTTCCTTTTAATAATTAGAGAATTGCCAGAATGTCTGACTGCTTCATAATCATATAATCCTTGGTGTCCACCGTAACCTCAGTGCCGGCGTACTTGCCATAAAGAACAACGTCACCCACTTTCACTTCCATAGGCTCGTCCTTCTTGCCGGGGCCGACCGCAACTACAGTGCCCTGCTGAGGTTTCTCCTTTGCCGTATCAGGAATATAAAGTCCTGACGCTGTCTTGGTCTGAGCCTCCATAGGCTCGATGACCACTCTGTCTGCTAATGGTTTGATCATAATATTGTTTTTTATTTTGTTTCAATCTTCGGGACGTCGCCCGACACAATAAAAGTGGCAAATGATATGCCATCTGCCACTTTATGCCATTTTGTCAGTGAGCTCAAGCCGCCTTCATTTCAGCAACGCCGCCGCCCCGATAAGAACAGGAGCAAAACCGTCACAAGCAGGAAGTGGGCCCGCTGCAATCAGGAGCAAGTCCCGCTGCAAGCAGTCAATCCACACTACCAGGTGAAACGCACCATGGCCTGAACCCTGTGGTTCATAACCCAATGGAGATTTCCCGTGTAAAGACCGCGGCTGGCAGCCTTGGCCACAGCGGCAACATCATCCCCAGAAGCCGGTACTTTGGAACCATACTGAGCGGAGGTCAGCATATACTCTATGCCTACAGTAAACTTGCCCAAATTGTAAGTGAACTCAGGCTCGATGCGGAACATACGGTTGATGGAAGCATATCCATTCTTATTGAAATATGTATTTGCAACTACATGCTCCTTTGCCGTACCGAGATTTTCGCTATAACCGGCCATAATGGCGCCCTTATACTTTTTGCCGTACGACAAGCTAAGCCAAGTCGCAGACACACGCAGAGGATCATAGGCCCAGTTTCCATCCTCATCCTTATAATCCACATAACCGCTCATAAGGCCGAAGTGCTCTCCTGCCTGGCCGAGAGTAGTCTTGGCCTTGAACGCAAAGAGGTCCTTCTTATATTGAAGGTAAGCAAAACCCATCACGGAAGTTTCTCGATTCACGGCCTTTACGCTCTTTGCAGTGGCATCGTCCTCCCAGTTGCGGGGTCTGATGCTGAGCACATCCACGCCTGCGCGGGCCAGAAAACCCTTGTTGGCGTAGGAAATACCGATATATACCTCCGGCACACAACCGTATTTCATATAGTCAGCCGATGCTGTATTCTTGTATTTTCCCGTAGTGGCATCCCAGGACGGTCCCTGCGAAGTGTATTGCATCTGCCAGATGAGGGCGGCGGTTGCAGTCCAATATTTCCCGAAACTGTAGTCCTCCTGAATAAGAGGTGTGCGGCTGAAAGGGCCGAAAGGCGCTCCTGTCTCCAAAGAATAGATGTCGGGCATATCGGCCGCCATAGGATGCCAGGCCTGACCGACCTTAAGCACCGACTTCTGAGCCTTGTTTTTGCCCAAGCCGTCTGCCGTCATAGTCATAAAAGCCTGACGCAGACGCAGTTGGGCCGTGCCCGTAGAGCCCGTTAGGCCAGCGTAGAAATCAGCCTCAACCTTGGCGCCAAACTCCAGCGAGCCTGCCTTATAGCCGCTCACGTCCACACCCACGCGGGAAGTGAGGGAGAGAAAGCGGAACTGATTGATCTGATTCAGATCCTTGCCGTTGGCATCAGGCCGGCTGTCGGTAGGTGTCCAATAGAAGAGATCACCCGTACCTGCCTTGCTTTCATGAGAGTCGTAAGTAAAGTAATTGCGGATGAAACCATAGAATTTGAAGTGATTCTTTACGGATTCCTTCAGTTTCTGTGCAGTCTCGGACTTTTCCTTGCCGGCGGCCTTGTCGGTCTTTTCAGTCTGAGCGGTAGAGGCAAACGCGCTGACACTGAGCGCGAGCGCAAAAATTGTGAGTGTTGTCTTTTTCATACTTTTAGTAATATGAAAGGATTACTTATACCGTCAAAAACCTATAAAAATCAGTACTGCATAACCAAGAATCAAGCCAACGATGCCCATAGTAATGCCCACCATAGCCATATGCTTGGTCTGCACCAGACCGGTAGAACTTGCAATAGCGTTGGGTGGAGTACTGATGGGCAATATCATTGCAACGGAAGTAGATATGGCCAGACCTATCAGAAGGGCCTGCACGCCACCCAGATGCTCCAGGCTTTCACCCATAGGAGTACCTGCAGCGCCAAGAGCTATGGCCGCCAGGATGGGCAGGAGCAGGTTGGCCGCGGAGGTATGGGAAAGGAAGTTGGAAATCAAGTAACCAACCACGCCGGAGACGATGAGCACGGCCAGGGCAGGCATTGCACCGAAAGGAATGGCATTCACAAGGGTGGAGGCAAGCCCCGTCTTCATCAGGGCAGTGCCGAGGGCAAGACCGCCGGCAACCATCCAGAGCACGTCCCAATTGATTTCGGAGAAGTCCTTCTTGGAGAAAACCCCGGTGGAAACGAAGACGGCAAAGGGGATCAACGCCACCTCATAAGAGTTCAGGTTGGTAATTTTTTCAGGGATGAGCCACAATGCTATTGTAATCACAAATGTCACTGCAACTACCCAGAATTTGTAGTCCTTCTTCACGTTGTCGGAAATTTTGAGCTCGACGGTCTTCGCCTTGAAGGGGAAGAAGAAGAGCAGCACGCCCCAGGCTATAAACAGAAGCACAATCACGAAGGGCACCATCCTGAGGCACCAGTCGCCAAAGCCCACCTCAATGCCCATAGTATCCTTAAGATAGCCGAGGGCAATCACGTTGGGCGGAGTGCCTATGGGAGTGCCTATACCGCCGATGTTGGCTCCTACGGGGATGGCCAAAGCCATTCCTATGCGGCCCTTGCCATCGGCAGGCAGTTTTTTAAGCACGGGGGCAAGGAAGGCAAGCATCATAGCCGCCGTGGCAGTGTTGCTCATAAACATAGAGAACAGAGCCACCACGAAGAGTATGCCCAGCAACACAGCCTTGGGGTTGGTGCCGAAAGGTCTAAGCAAAAGTCTCGCAAGCACCACGTCGAGACCAACCTTGGTTGCGGCTATGGCCAGGACGAAACCACCCATAAAGAGCATGATGGTTGGGCTTGCAAAAGCAGCCATAAGGTCCTTGTAGCCGACAGCGGAGCCCTGGGCATAACCACCGCCATCAAGCGGGGTAAGCAAGGCGGAGAAGGCGCCGTTGGACACGGTGAAGATAAGCAGAACCATAGTGACTATGGAAGTGGCCCAAGCGGGCACGGCCTCCACAATCCACATCAAGGCTGCAAAAACGAAAATCGCTATGGTCCTCTGCTGGATGACGGTGAGTCCGTTTATGCCGAACCAAGCAGTGGGCATAAAAAAAAGAAATACCGACAGTACCAGCAGCAAAGGCAGGAGAATGTGGTATTTGACATTAAGTTTAGTAACCATACTTTGTCTTTTTCTGTTGTATGTGCCGGAGCGGCCCATCAAGTGTAGGCATCCCGCAACGAATCGCAAATTTAACACTTTTATTTCAATCGGCAAGGCAGTGATCCAAAGTATGATATTGAAAAAAGTTTTGCAACATCAAAAAAAATACTTATCTTTGCATCCCCAAATAAGGGAGAGTTGGTCGGTTCGTATATCGGTTAGTACTCAAGATTTTCATTCTTGCAAGATGAGTTCGACTCTCATACCGACTACTAAATTAAAAAGAATTAACAATGGCAAATCACGCATCCGCAGAAAAGCGCATCCGTCAGACAGAGAAGCGCAATTTGCATAACAGGTATTATGCAAAGACGACGAGGAACGCTATACGCGATCTTCGCAATAGCGAGAGCAAGGCTTCTGCAGAAGCCAACGCTCCCAAGGTTTACGCTATGATTGACAAACTTGCAAAGATCGGCGTAATCCACAAAAACAAAGCCGCAAACCTCAAGAGCGGGTTGGCAATTTTCATCAACAAGCTCTCCTAATTGACGTTTTCCCGGTTATTGCAACCGAATTTTTAAAAGATGGCCCTTGAGGCCATCTTTTTTTTGCTCCCCGCCATGGTTCTCGTTTGTAAGCTTCAACATTGCGGATTGGACAGATGGGGCACCCTATATGGGGAGGCGAAGCATTCTGTCTCAAATCCGCAGGCGCAAGGCAGCACAGTACGGCGACGCGCCAAGCAATAAGAGGAAGGCGGGATGGCACGGCGACTCGCCAAACAAGAAGAGCAAGTTTGCACGGCACGGCGACGCTTCAAACAAAAAAAGAAGGCAGGACAGTGTCCTGTGACACCTCTCCTGCCCTAAAATCATTACTGTATTCTCAAGCAATTATCGGGTAATTACCAGATATCTCTCGAAAATAGCCAACTACTTCTTGAAGTACTCGGCAGCTTTGTCAGCATCGACAAGCTCCTCTGCAAATACGTAAGCACCACTCTTAGGAGATTTCTCCATTTTGATGCACTTAACCAACTTCCTCTCGCCGGACTTGGCGTTGAAGGTTGCGACTGCTTTCTTTGCCATATTCTAAGCTCCTTATTTAATCTCTTTGTGAACAGTCACACGACCTACACCGGGGTGATATTTCTTGCGCTCGATGCGTTCGGGAGTGTTCTTTTTGTTCTTGGTAGTGATATAACGGGATACGACAGACTTGCCGTTCTCGTTCTGCTCGATGCTCTCGAGGATAACTTGTACCCTTGCGTCTTTACTCTTCTTTGCCATAGCTCAAAAATTAATAAATGTTGATGAAACCTTTCTTCTGAGCCTCACGCAAAGTGGCATCCAGACCGTTCTTCTCGATAGTCCTCATACCTTTTGCAGAAACGCGAAGGGTGATAAACCTCTGTTCTTCCTCAGACCAGAACTTCTTGGTCTTGAGATTGATGTCGAAGGTGCGCTTTGTGCGCAGTTTGGAGTGGGCAACATTGTTGCCTATCATTCTTTTCCTTCCTGTTACTTGACAAACCTTTGCCATTTTCTTATACTTTTTAATTATTACTTACTAAAATCAACCTTCAGGAATCTCTTCCATCGGATATTTGCCGGAAAACTCTTTGAGGAGTCGGTGGAAAGCCAGACTATCAGCGGTTTGCCGACAATGTGGTCTTCCGGGACGAAGCCCCAATAGCGGGAGTCGAGAGAGTTGTGTCGGTTGTCACCCATCATAAAGTAATAGTCCTGGGCGAATGTATAGCTTGTCGCTTTCTCGCCGTCGATTACTATATCTTCTCCGTCAACACTCAAACTGTGGTGCTCATAGGCCGTGATTATCCTTTCGTACAAAGGCAGATTGGCACTCGTAAGAGACACGCTGGTCCCTTTGGCCGGAATCCACAGAGGCCCGAAATTGTCCATCGTCCACCGATATTCCTCACTAAAGGGGAAAATGGTCTTGGAGAGGACAGTATCCACGCGGTCCGCGGGATAGACATCCACATTGGCCTTCACATCCACAACGTTGGCAAGCTTGCCCAGCTTTTGAGCCTGCTCCACCGTCAGGTTGAACTCAGGGTAGCCCGGCAGAAGGGGGTTGAACCACACTTCCTCCAGATTGACCTCAAGATCTTCCAGAATACGCTGGTTGATGCGGGTGCCATTGGTCACCACCGTGTATGAACTCTGCTGCTTCCGGTACACCGGAGCCGCTTCACCGTTCACAAACAGCACTCCATCCACAATAGTCAGAGTATCGCCTGCCACTGCCACGCATCGCTTCACATAATGGTCCTTCTTATCCATAGGTCTTACCCTAACAGGGCCCCATTCGCGTACCGCCTTGTCCCTACCCATAAGCCTCGACAACATATAATAGTCACTGGCAGGGCTTTGCACAAGGACGGAGTCACCATTGGGAAACCCGAACACCACAGGATCATAACGCTTTACCCGGCCGAAGCCCTTCAAACGTCTGTAATCATTCTGAATCAGAGTGCTGTAGGACTCGTGGTTTCCGATTACATTGTGCGTGAACGGTATGGTGAGAGGGGTTTGGGGCACCCTCGGACCGTAGGAGAGTTTGCTGACAAACAGATGATCTCCCGTCATCAAAGAACTTTCCATCGAAGATGAAGGAATCTTGAAGGCCTGGATGAAGAACATATTTATGAATGTCACGACGATTACTGCAAAAACAATGGCGTCAATCCATTCAGTAAAGACATTTCTTTTCTCCTTCTTACGGGGCTTCCAGAAAGTCCAGTTGACTTTTCCGGTGACGGTCATATCGAATATCACGGGGATACCCAGAAGCCACCAATAATTTCCCAGCCATATTACCCAAACAACGTAGAGGATACTCCAGAAAGAGAATCTAACCCACTTGTTGGTATATATATCCTTCAGCTTCATCTATCTACAAGCTTACTTCCTCACCTGTTTTACAACAGCTTCGAAAGCAGCAGGGTTATTCATAGCAAGATCTGCAAGAGTCTTGCGGTTGAGACCGATACCACTCTTTGCAACAAGGCCGATAAACTGCGAGTAAGTCATACCGTACTGACGCACGGCAGCATTGATTCTCTGAATCCAGAGTGCACGGAAATTGCGTTTCTTGTTCTTACGGTCACGGTAGGCATAGGTAAGACCCTTCTCCCAGGTATTCTTGGCCACCGTCCATACATTCTTCCTTGAAAGGAAGTTACCGCGAGTCCTTTTGAGGATTTTTTTGCGGCGAGCCCTTGAGGCTACTGAATTTACACTTCTAGGCATTTTTAAAACATTTTTAAATTACTACATTCCCAACAAAGCTTTAACCCTTTTTTGATCGGCCGGAGTAATAACGGCAAAGTGGTCAAGATTTCTCTTCTGCTTTTTGGTCTTCTTGGTGAGGATGTGGCTGTGATAAGCGTGTTTCCTCTTGATTTTACCCGTTCCGGTAAGCGCAAAACGCTTTTTTGAACCGGCGTTTGTTTTGATTTTAGGCATAACTAAAACTTTTTAACGGTTGATTATTACTATATATAATGTCCATCACTGGAAATTATTTCTTCTTGATTGGCGCAATCATCATTATCATGCGCTTGCCCTCAAGCTTGGGCATCTGTTCGGCACGTCCGTACTCTTCCAGTTCCAGAGCGAACTTCAGCAGCAACTTCTCTCCCTGTTCGGAATAGAGGATGCTGCGGCCCTTGAAGAACACCGAAGCCTTCACCTTGTCCCCGTCCTGGAGAAATTCCTGGGCGTGCTTTAGCTTGAAGTTGAAATCGTGGTCATCCGTATTCGGGCCGAAGCGGATTTCCTTGATAACCACCTTCGCGGCGTTGTTCTTCATCTCCTTGGCTTTCTTTCGCTGCTGGTAGAGATACTTCTGATAATCCAGAATCTTGCATACGGGAGGAACGGCCTTCGCTGAAATCTCCACAAGGTCCAACTCCAGTTCATCCGCCAACGCCATTGCCTTAGATATGGGGTAAATGCCAGGCTCGGGAATATTGTCCCCGACCAGGCGAACTTGAGGAGCGGTAATCTCCTCATTGATATTCAATTCGTCCTCAGCCTTCTGCTTTACGATGGGCTGACGCGGTCCCTGAGGTCTGGGTTTGGGACGGAACGTAGGTTTGAAAGGCGCTGCGATAAAATGGTCCTCCTATTTGCTTAATTGTTGTTTTACTTCGTTCTGCACAAGCTCTGCGAAAGATTCCACAGACATCACACCCTCGTTGACACCGCCCTGGCGTCTTACTGAGACTGTTCCGTCCGCTTCCTCCTTCTCACCGACGATAACGATGAAGGGAATGTGCTGCAACTCGCTGTTACGTATGCGTTTACCCATTGTCTCGTTACGAGCGTCGATTGAGGCGCGAATTTCGCTATTATTTAGCAAATCACAAACTTTTTTTGCATAATTTTCATATTTATCGCTCACAGGGATGACAACAACCTGCTCCGGAGTGAGCCAAAGAGGCAATTTTCCGGCAGTGTGTTCCAACAGCACAGCGACAAATCTTTCGAGCGAACCGAAAGGAGCTCGATGTATCATCACGGGGCGGTGGGGCTTGTCATCCTCGCCCACATACTCCAGTTCAAAGCGCTCCGGCAGATTGTAATCCACCTGTATGGTGCCGAGCTGCCACTTACGTCCGAGGGCATCCTTGACCATAAAGTCGAGCTTGGGGCCATAGAAAGCGGCCTCTCCATATTCCACAACCGTGGGGAGACCCTTCTCAGCGGCGGCATCGATGATGGCCTGCTCGGCCTTGGCCCAGTTCTCGTCAGAACCAATATATTTGGTCTTGTTCTTGGGGTCGCGCAGTGATACCTGAGCGGTGAACTGATTGAATTCCAAGGTCTTGAACACGTAAAGTATAATGTCGATAACCTTCAGGAACTCTTCCTTGAGCTGGTCGGGACGGCAGAACAAGTGGGCATCATCCTGGGTGAAGCTGCGCACACGGGTCAGACCGTGGAGCTCGCCGCTCTGCTCATAGCGGTAAACCGTACCGAACTCCGCGAAACGCAGGGGCAGGTCCTTGTATGAACGGGGCTTGCTGCGGTAAATCTCACAGTGATGGGGGCAGTTCATAGGCTTGAGCATGTACTCCTCGCCTTCCTGAGGCGTCTTTATGGGGCGGAAAGAATCCTGGCCGTATTTGGCCCAGTGGCCGGATGTGACATAAAGGTCCTTGTTGCCGATATGGGGAGTAACTACGGGCAGATAGCCGTAGGAACGCTGGATTTTCTTCAGGAATTCCTCCAGACGGCTGCGCAGGTCAGCTCCCTTGGGCAGCCACAGGGGAAGTCCCTGGCCAACCTTTGACGAGAAGGTGAACAGTTCCATCTGTTTGCCGATAAGACGGTGGTCACGCTTCTTGGCCTCC
>JAEDMF010000136.1 GCA_016303175.1 Bacteroidales bacterium | reverse complement strand
ACGGCATTTCCATTGCTTCCAACGGTTCAGCCACCATATTCTGCAACAACTGCACTTTTATGGAATCTCTTCCCAACAATATCTGCACCTATATCTATATGAGCGGCGAGGGTGGCAAACTCGGCCTGAACAATTGCTCCTTCAAGACTGACGGTTCTGCTTCGACATCGTCAGTGGACAAGGCCAATGCCATTGCCGTGCATTGCGTGGGCTATTCTGTGATAGCAAACAGCAGCATTTGGTCTTCCGCCGGTTTCGGACAATGGGGTCTTGCAGGCCTGGGATGCACTGATACCAACGAAGCGGCTTCAAGCGGAGCTGCAATAATCAACAGCGTGCTCTGGAACAACAGCAGCAGCTACAATTCCCTCTATTTCAAGAGTGCATATTCCCAGAACGTTAAGAACAGCTTCTATTCAGGCATCACTCTCGGAGACGAAGCTGTGGAGGGGACAGACTATACTTTGGACGGTAGCTGGAATTTCAGCGACAAAGGAGCGATTGATGGTGATGCTGTTGCAAGTGCCATGTCTGCCGGCATCACTTATTACACCCTGGCTTTTGACAGCCGCCCCTCATCTGCTGCTTTCACTTATGCTACCAAGCAGGAAGTGAAGGACGCTGTCAAGGCCGTCAGCGTAGTTGGAGAACCCTTCGACGCCTGGCTTACCTCGCTTGGAGCATACGACAGGGACATTGCCGGCAATCCCAGACCTGAGCTGATGTTCCCCGGCTCGCTCCAGCAGGAAACCTCCTACGCCGAATAAGCCTGTCTCATCCCCGTCAGCATACGACAAACAATGTGATAATCAACGCTATAATATGAAATTCAAAACACTTGCCCTGGCGGCCGCCTTTGCCTTGCTTTGCCCCGCCGTTTTTGCCCAGAAGGACCTGGTTCCTTCCATTACTTGGGAAAACATCTGCGCCAACCCGGCACCCCTTCCCGTGATTGGACAACTGAAACTCGAAAAATCCTCTTTGGATCGCCCTTCCTGGTGGAGTGTCGGCTGTGAGACTATGGACAGGGATTATGCCCATTTCGAGAAGTACAGCCAATATGTAGGTCTGACCGGGGCCGGTTACGCCCGTCTTCAGAGCGGCTGGGCCAAAACTGAGCAGAAGAAGGGAAAGTATGACTTTGCTTGGCTGGACGCCCACGTGGACGGTTTGCTTGAGCAGGGCCTTCACCCCTGGATGTGCCTGTGCTACGGCAATCCCCTGTATTCCGAGCATGGTCTGGACCTGAACGCCAAACTTTTCCCGGACGGCCCCGTGATGGATGCCTGGCTGAAATATGTGAAGGCTGTGGTGAAACACTACAAGGGCAAGATTACTATGTACGAGGTGTGGAACGAGCCTGACAATAAGAGGGCCCTCGATTCATACGAACTGTACGCCAACCTCTTCGTACGTACAGCGCAAGCCATACGCGAAGTGGACAAAGATGTAAAGATAGCCCTTCTGGCCTCGTGTTCTCCCGACAGGGAATATATTATGCAGGCAGTAGAGCGTATTGCGGCAGTTGACGGTATGAAATATGCCGACTATCTGACCTACCACGCCTATTGGGCCATTCCGGAGAATACGGTCCCTTATGTGCTGGAACTCAAGGAGAAACTAGCCGCCTACTCTCCCCATACCAAACTCCTTCAGGGGGAGACCGGCTGCCCTGCCATATTGGAATTCGGCCATGCGTTGCACTCGCTAGAATGGAGTGAATACAGCCAGGCCAAGTGGGACCTGCGCAGTATGCTGACCCACTGGGGTCTGGGCTGTCCCCATTCGGTATTCACAATGACTGACCTCAACTACGGTTGGATGGTGCAGTCCTTCGGCCTCATCAGAACCAACCTCAAGGGCGAGCCTGTGTATTTGCGTCCCAAATTCCACGCTGTCCAGCACGTCACCAGCCTGATTACCGCCGACATCAATCCTACTTCGGCCGTGACCGTGTCATCCTGCTGCGGACACAGAATACATTCCGTGGGCCTCGAGAAGGACGGCAAACCCATAGGCTGCGCTCTCTGGTTTAGTGACAGAAGACCGATGAGCGGACTTGAGCGTGAGCTCACCGCCGTGGAAATCAAGGGTTTGGACATCAATCAGGACAAGGCCGTGTATGTGGACCTGCTGACCGGCAAAGTGCACAAATTCCACGAGTCGTTGCGCCCCAGAGGCTTTTTCCAGGGTAATACCCTGTATTTTGACAAATTGCCCATGTGGGACAGCCCTGTTGTGATTATGGACAGGGACTATGTACCTATGTCAGAATAGTAAATTATGCAACTTCGTTTCAGCCCAATATTTCTCGTGTTCGCGGCCCTGCTCGGAACTTGTTGCTCCGAAGAGGAACTCGTGCAGCCCACGCAGGAGCAGATGAACTGCGCTAAGGTGCTGGTCCAGCTTCCGGGGGCTACAAAGACGGCCCTCGGAGAGCGGGACGGCGATATTTGTCCTGTGCTTTGGAGTGCGGGTGACAGAATTTCCATAGGAGGAACGTCATCTCATCCACTGACGGAGCAACAGGCCGGTATGGCAGAGGCGGAGTTTGCCTTTGCCGGGAGTGTGAGAGCCCCCTACAATATATTGTATCCCGCCACAGCGCAGGCCGCTTCGGTGAGTTTCCCTGCCGTCCAGACTTATGTTGCTTCCTCTTTCGACCCGGCAGCGGCGCCTATGTACAGCGCTTCCGAGTCTTTTGGCAATGCTGAGTTGCGGCATCTGGGCAGCCTTCTGAAAGTATCCCTGCGCAGTCCGGATGCGGCTGTCACCCTGCAGCAGATACTGGTCAGCAGTATGGGAGGCGAGGCTCTCAGCGGAGAGTTCGCTCTGGAGACGGACGGTAAGGGCTTGTTTACGGGTGAGCTCAGCAGCCGCAAGGGCAGCACTTCGACCACTCTTATGACTCCCGCTGTCATTCTGGGCAGCAGTCCGCTGGAGTTTCATATAGGGCTTCCCCACGGAGACTTCTCCCGTGGTCTGTCCCTGCTGGCAATCAGCGAGGACGGAAAAGTGATGAGCCTTGGAATCTCTTCCGGACATCCTTTCCGTCTTCCTGCCGGAAAGATAGTCGAGTTCGAGCCTGTGGATTTCAAAAGCGGCGAGAATATATTGCTTATCAGGGACATAGCTTCTCTGAAAGCCCTCGCAGAGGCCCCGGCGGAGGTGAATGCTTATTTGCTTGAGGACCTGGATTTGTCAGATGTTTCCTGGACTTCAATAGATAAGATATCGGCCAGGCTGGACGGAGCCGGACATACCCTGAAAGGTCTCAAGGCTCCCCTGTGCAGGGAACTGTACGGAAGCATCAGAAATTTGAACATAGAGGCTGACATAGATTGCGCGGATGGGCTTGCTGCGGCCGCTTTTGCCCTGAAACTTTCATCCAAGGCCGCTCTCATCGAGAATTGCACTGCCGGGGGCCGCGTGTGCATATCCAATCCTGCGGCGAATGCGAAGGTGCTGCTGGGCGGCATTGCTGCATCCAACCGCTGGGGAACCATACGTTCCTGCAGCAGCATCGCTGAGTTGACGCTGGACCGGACTCTTTCTGCCAAGGATACCGTGGATGTCGGAGGAATTGCGGCATATTCTGTCGGACTGTTGGAAAACTGCACGGCCTCAGGCAAGATTTTCGTCCGCTCGGGGGCGAAGATAGGCTATTATTTGAGTGCGGGTGGAGCGGCCGGAACTCTGGAAGGTAAGGCGGACGGCCTGTATTCGGATGCCGTCGTGGAGGTGGAGAGTGGAGTCAGCATAGCCGCCGTCAATGCCAGGATGCACATCGGTGGGGTTATAGGCTATCACATTGGAAGTGAAACCCTGTCCGACATTACAAGCGGTGCGACTGTAATCACGGCGAGCGCTGCAACAATGGACAAGGCTGCCAACGCCATAGGAACTGTGATAGGCAAGAACAATTATGGAAAGCTGGATGCTTCGATACGCAATACAACGCTTTCGGGCGTGAGAGTGACTGTGCCTGACGCGGCGATGAATATGGGTATAGGAGGCATAGTGGGCTACAGTTACAATGCGGCGGACGGAGTGGCTATGGAGGGCCTTGTCAACAATGCCTCCGTAGAAGTTACTTTCACGCCGGCTTCCTCTCTGGATGTCATAGCAATAGGCGGCGTATCAGGCATATATTACTACAATATCAACGGACATGGAGCCACTTTGAGCGCTTGTGAAAATCGTGCGGATGTGCTTACGCGCGGCGCCCCTTCGCCTGCAGCCACTGACATTGTGAACGGGGTGCGTCTGGGTGGCGTCTTCGGCCATTGCCAGATTACCGGCGCTTCGGCGGACAACATCCTGACCATACAGAACTGCCGCAACAGCGCCGCTGTGAAAATGCTTGAGTCGGACGGTGGCAGATATTGCTTTGAGGGAGGAGTCCTATCCACAGCCTGGTCCGCCGACGTAAGGATACTCTCCTGCACCAACGACGGTCCCGTCTCCCGCGAAGGCTTCACCAACCTTTTCTATATGGGCGGAATAATGGCCCACCATTACCGCACCGGCCCGGGCAAACTCACGGTGGAGGATTGTGTGAACAACGCTACTGTGGCCCTGTATGACGGCACAGGCCAGAACCTTGCAGAAGTCGCTGCCGGAGGCATATTGGGTATGGTGTCGGCAAAAGGCTCCAATACTCTTGATTTTGC
>JAEDMF010000135.1 GCA_016303175.1 Bacteroidales bacterium | reverse complement strand
CTCAAGAGCGTTGCCGACAAGGTGCCACAGGTTCGTACCTCGGACCGCGAGGGAGACAGGTTGGGCGCAGCCGCAGCCTGGATGCTGATAGCCAAGATGGCGATGTGGAACAAGGACTACGATGAAGCTTTGGATGCCCTGTCCCATCTCGAAACCATCTACGGCGAGGATCTTTCGGCTTATGACTACACCTACAATGCCTCCTTTCGCAACCGCAATACGCCGGAGTCCATTATGGAAATCCAGCACATCTACGAGGAAGGCGGTCTTTCCTATGTTTCCAACGTGGCCTGCATCTGTACCCCTTCAGTCAAGAAAATCTATGATGAACAGGGAAATGTCGTGGATGCCCTTTACGATGGAGTTTCCATTCCGGAACTTGGCCATGAAGCCACGGTGTGGACGGCGATGAGGCCCTGCACCAGCTTCAGTCAGGGTCTTCAGCCCAAGCAGGGCAATGACATACGCCGTAATGTGAATATGGCATGGGAATACAATGGGCAGAAGTTCAACAGCGTGGATACCCGCCCTTGGCCCGGTCCCAAGTTCTGGTGCCCCAACATGAAGGTAAGTTCGGACGGCAACAATTACAAAGTTTTCCGCTATGCTGACGCGGTACTTCTGCAGGCAGAGGCTTACTTCTACAAAGGAGATAGGGACAAGGCTCTCAAGTACCTGAACAAGACCCGCTGCAGAGCCGGCATAGGAGAATACACCTACCGTACGGATATCCGTCTGGAAGAGGAAATACGCAATGAACGCTCCCGCGAACTTTGGGGCGAATTCCAAAGGAAATTCGATTTGGTCCGCTGGGGAATATGGTATGAAAAAGTGCAGGATGCGAATGATTATCAGACACTTAAGGATAATGTTCTGCCCTGCCACCGCTACTATCCCATCCCCGACAAGGAGGTGGTATATTCAAAGAACAATCTGGATAATAAAGAATACAATCAATACGGCTTATGAGAAAGTACGCAAATATCATCACGCTTGCCATGCTGGTGGTCTTCTTTGCGGCCTGCCAGAGGGAATATCAGCTAACCACGTCCCTATCTGTCACGGCGAGCAGCCTGAAGCTTTCCTCCGCAGCGGGCAGTACCCGTCTGATTGTATATTCCAATACTGATTGGACGGTCTCTTTAGCCAAGGAGACAGAGTGGGCTTCGCTCAACAAGTTGTCCGGCTATGGAATGAACGACATCGAGTTCAGCTATTCGGCCAACTACGGCATTTCCCGCAGCGTGGACCTCATTATAAGCACGGCTGACGAGAGTGTCAGCGTGACCATGGTTCAGAGCGGTGAAATCAGCTCTCCTTCCATCAATTTCGCCCGACCTTCGCTCGTATGTCCCAAGGGTGCCCGCACTCTGCAAAGCCCTATGAGCACCAATCTTTCCTTCTGTCTGGAGGATATTCGCGCCAAGGCTGCGTATTACAATGAGGACGGCAGTCAGGCCGGCACCTATGAAGTAGGAAGCCCGGAGGGATGGATTTCGTCTTACAGCGTATCCGAAGACAAGGTCAGTTTCACAGTTGACGAGAACGGCACCGGAAGCGACCGCAAGGCGGATATCTTCTTCTATGTGACAGACGGCAGCGGCAATGAATCTCGCTCCACCATCAATCTTGTGCAGAGTGCTTTGGATGCGAGTTTTTCTCTTTCTACTCCATCAGGAGAGTATTATGCAAATGCCAGAAGCTACAAGGTTCCAGCCACGCAGAACAATATATGGTCATCCGACAACATTGTCATTACGGCTACTGAGCCCTGGGTACAAGATCTCAGCATAGATAGTGACGGTCTGGCATTCCGCCTTGAAAGAAATCAGGATGGATCTCCCAGAAGCGCCATCATCAATCTCAGCCTTAACGAAGAAGGCAGTTCGGTCAACGAGAGTTTCTCCCTTACACAGTTTGCCAATATGAAACTCTCCTTCGAGGAACTGCGCGCCCTGCCTGACGGACAGTTGACCAATGACGACATACTTGAAGGCTTCATAGTGAGCGACCCTCAGAGCGTTAACCTCTGTTCCAGCCCCCAGACGGGACAGTACAGCTTCGACCGCAGTGAAAACGCCCGCACGGCATATCTGGAGAGTGAGGATGGACTCTATGGAGTAATGCTCAAGTTCGATATGGATTGCCGAGACATCGTACGCCAGTTTGCCAAGGTTCAGGTCAATCTTAACGGTGCCCGGCTCAGTAGTGCATCCAACCCTGCGCGTTATGTTCTTTCCGGCCTCGAAGCTTCTTCCATTATGGAACTGGCCGAGCCTGACGAGTCCGCTGTCCCCGTGAAGAAGAGGACCGTGGGTCAATTGAGCGAAAATGACATATATACGCTTGTAAGCTTGCAGGGAATGGAAATAATGCAGAAAGATGGCTCCTATACCAACTGTTCCGACGCCTACTCTCTCAAGGATGCCTCCAATCCCTACTCTGGCACTGATGCTCCCTGGTGGGATGTTGCGCCTCTGCTCTGCCACGATCGCAACGGGGACGCGCTCTATATACTCACCAATGCCGCCGCGCCATGGCGCAGAAATGGAGTTGACCTAGGCGGTACGAAGGATCCCATTCAGGCAGTGGTGCCTCAGGGCTCCGGAGAAATCAAGGGTATTCTTGTGGCAGATGAGGTGGCCCCCGTTCGTTATGGCAATCTGGGCTCATTCCAGTTGAGGCCAATGCAAGAGAGTGATATCGCCCTCCACGACGCGGCCTATACCACCACCATAGTTGAGTGGAACTGGAACGACTTCTCTCCTGCAATCACTCCCACGGTGGGCAGCGGCACTCTGGATGTGAGCGGCCTCGTGGATGCTGAAGGCAAGACAAATGCAGCAGTTAGGACCCTGTCTTGTGACTACAACAATACCTACAACGGCCGCGATGGCGACGGAGGCAACGGCAACGGAGGCACCAATATGGCAGGCTTGATAAAGAACGGTGCGATGAAACTTACCAAGTCGTGGTGGAACTTCAGCCGCAATGAGGGCGAGTTCTTTGACATAAAGTTCAATACGGCCGGCGTGTCTGCCACCAATCTCTTTGTGGGTATAGTTTGGGGGCACGGAGAAGGTGCATCAGCTGCTTATACCGGTCCTGCACATTGGAAAGCTCTGTATTCTATCAACGGCGGTAGTACGTGGGAGGAGGTTCCCGGCGTGGGCATTATTGGCAACCGCAGTTGTATTTGCGCGGACAATTACTCTGTGGATGCTTGTCCCGGCTTCACCGAACACCTTATCAAACTTCCTACAGCCTGTTTCGGCAAGTCCGATGTACGCGTGCGTCTGCAGGTAGCCGACACGGTATGCGACGCTCCCGCCGCACCGGGAGAATACTCCTCAGCCTTCTGCATAGGTCAGGGCAATCTCAGTTCTTCGGTGAAGGAAGAAAACTGTCAGGTAATCTTGGGTACGGTAACAGTAAGATATAATTAAGTAATGAAGATACAAATCGGAAATATTGCAGGCATTCTCGGTATGGTCTTGTTTGCAGCGGCCTGCAGCATAGACGACGCGGAAAAACTGCCCCTTGTCAAATTAGGCGCTGTGCAGAAGGAATACCTCGTGGAGGCCGAGGGCGTGAGCATCAATATACCCGTATATTCCAATAATCCTTATCATATAGAAAGGATTGAGGAATCGGAGGACTGGCTCCTGCTTACTATACCGGAAAACACCTCGTCGAATTCCTATATATGCGCGGAGTGTTCTTTCAACAAGGAATTCAAGCGTCGCGGCCGTTTCGTGCTGTGCAGTGACGTGGATTCCCGCAGGGATACGGTTACCATCAAGCAGAAAGGTCTTCTGGAAGCCTCCCTGAGCATGGACAACCTTTCTGTAGTGCTTGCCGGTGCAGGAGGAGAGAATGTTTCCGAGATACGCACCAACATTCCTTTCTCTTATATGGATGTAAGCGTTAAATATGCCGACGGCAGCAATGGAGAATGGATTAATACCATAAAGGTTGAGGACTCCGAGCTCCAGAAGAGGAAATTGGTCATCGCCACCGAGCCCAACCCCAGCGAGACTGTGCCTCGTTCCGCCCAACTTCAGTTCTCTTTCGTAGATGGTTGGGGAGATAAGGTCCAGCTCAAGGTAAATGCCGTGCAGCGTACCAGCACCGAGAGCATAGGCACTCCGATCACAATGGAGGATCTCAAGGCGGATTACAGTTCGGGAGTAATCAGTGACTATATACTAATTGACGGCATTGTGGTTAGCAACAATGTGGAAGGCAATGCTGGCGAAAATGAGCAGGTAACCACTTCCAATATTGACTACACCGGTTGTCGCCGCACCATATATCTGGAGGCAGAGGACGGAAGCACCGGCATTTGCCTGATGCTGGCCACAGCCGACGAACCTGCACCGGAACTTTATTCCAAGATACAGGTGCTGCTTCACGGGGCCACGGGTACGCTCAAACTTAACCCCGAAAGATACGATGTCACAGGTGTGACTGCCAGTATGATAGTAAGCCAGGAAGCCGGTTCCAAGGCGGATGTTCCTGTGAAGACAAGGACAATGGCCCGTCTTGAAGACAAAGATATCTATACCTACGTAACTCTGACCGACGTGGAGTTCCCCATACGCAAGGGTTCGCTGTTCCCCGTGAATGAGGGCTATACCAATGCATCCAATGCCCATAGGCTATCTAAATATCCTACCCTTGTCAGAGACGCCGGGGGTAGCAG
>JAEDMF010000134.1 GCA_016303175.1 Bacteroidales bacterium | reverse complement strand
AGCGCCCATAAAATTGTGAAACTAGGAGGCGTTGCCCCTCGCTCCAAGAAGATGCTTCCCGAAGCCGACGCTGTTCCCGACATCCAACTTCAGTTTCCCGACTCTGACGCCGCTGATGATGCGCAGCCTCAGCTTCAATTGTCCCCGGCACCCTCCGAATCTCCGGACGCTTAGCAGACTTTTTTGCATATAATAAAAATTTTAAAAGTATACGTATGAAATTGCATGGTTTTTTAATGTGTCTTATGGGTCTTATGGCTAGCGCAACGCTCGCATCTGCCCAGTCCTTGTTGAATATTGTAAAGCGTGCTGCAGGTAAGGCTGCGCAGGAAGTGGTTCAAAAAGCAAAGCAGGAAGCAGTGCAAAATATGAAGCAGGAAGCTGTGCAAGATAAGAGGCAGTCGGCGCCGCAAGATGCAAAGCAGCCAGCAGTGCAGAACACGAGGCAGGCAGCAACACCGCAGGCCACTTCCCGTACGCTCCCGTTCCCGGAGAACCATACGGCTCTGTTTGCTCCTATGGGATATCCTTGTGATCCACTCTGGGGCACAAAGCAGCTTTCCATCTCCAAACCTCCTTACGAAAATGTAAAGCAGCCGGACTGGGTGGATGCCCTTCCATCCGTGTATGAGTATGACAACGCAAGTCTTGTAAAAGCATTTAAGATGCTCGACGATTGTATGACTACCAGATATATAACTGCTGCTTCTCCTGCTTCTTTTGGATACTCCAATATTCTAAAGGAGTTGCAGGCACGTTGTAATGCTTTGGATGACATGGTAAAATGCTGCACTATGGTCGTGGAAGAATATGAGTCATTGAATAACGACGATGGAATTGATCATGGCGTATTGATGGACGAATCGACAACTTATCTGTGCAATGCGTTGAAGAACAATCATTACAAAAGCACAATGCGCTCGTCCATTGCTCCGCTCAAGGAGTATCTCAGCAGTGAAACAGTGGATTATTTCATAAAATACGGCGGATTTGAAAACGCTCATAAAGCGAAGTTCACCGTCATAGGGGGTAATGCAAGTTCAACTGCCTCCGCCGCTGCTTCAGGCCAAGGAGGAACTGTCATTAGCGAGAATGCTGCCGGAGCGCACATTGAGGTCGATGGCATTACTTATATAGTACATTTGAATCAGGCTTGTGCCTTTGCATCTAAAGTCGTGGAAATGGCTGTAAGAGGCAAGGACGTGGTAATGCCGGATTACATCAGCTACAAGGGCAAGAAATTCCCTGTCGAGGAGATGCGTTCAGACCTATTTGCGAACATGGACGTCAAATCAGTCAAACTGCCAGCCACATTGAAGGAAATACCTTTCCGCGCGTTTTTCAGATCCAGCATCAGCGAGATTGTTATTCCGGCATCGGTGAAAACCATTAAGGGTTCTGTCTTTGCCGAATGCAAGAATCTCAAAAAGGTAGTCTTTGAGAGCGACAAGCTGGATGAAATCGATGGCTGTTTCCAGGGTTGCACCGCTCTTCAGAGCATCACCCTTCCCCGATATGTGGGGACAGTAAGTGAGGAAATGTTCAACAGATGTACCAATCTCACGAGTGTCCAACTCCCTGAAAATCTTAAGGAACTCCCGGCGCAAACATTCAGTGCTTGCACCAAACTCACGACAATAAACATTCCTGCCGGCGTAACAAAAATCGGATATGGCGTTTTCGAAGGCAGTGGAGTGGTGAGTCTCGACCTTTCGCATGTGATGGAGTTCGACAACATCGGCACTTGCATGAATCTCAAAAACCTGAAGTTGAATGCCAAATTGAAGGATAGGTTCGTTGCTGAAATTTACGAGCATTTTTCGGCTTGTCCACAGTTGGCGCTCAAATTCGAAAACGGTCATTTTGTATATCCTGCAGGCCTTGTCTTCGTAGATACCAAATAAGCAGTCGCTTACGATGAAAAATGCAACCGCCGCATCCTGAAGTGGAATGCGGCGGTTTTTATGTCTGCAAATCAATTTGAGCCGTTGCTTCTCAGATGGTTCTGCCGGGATAGGCTTTCAGTGCGGCCTCCAGTATCTTCATTGCTTTCTTGAGCTCGGGAACCTCGAGCACATAGGCTATGCGGGCGATGTTCTTGCCCTCGCCGGGAGTCTTGTAGAAGGAGGCAGCGGGAGTAATCATTACCGTCTCGTTGTCCACACGGAATTCGGTGAGCATCCATTTGGCAAAGTTCACTGCATCGTCAACGGGCAGTTCGGCCATGGTGTAAAAGGCACCCATGGGCTTGGGAGTGAATACGCCTTTCATATTGTTGAGGGCCTTCACTGCGACGTCGCGGCGGCGTATATACTCTTCGCGCACTTCGTCAAAATAGCTCTGGGGTGTATCAAGGGCGCCGAGAGCGGCATATTGGCCGAATACAGGCGGGCAGAGACGGCTCTGGGCGAATTTCATTGCGGCAGCCATCACTTCCTTGTTGCGTGAGATGATGCAGCCTATACGAGCACCGCAGAGGTTGTAACGCTTTGAAACAGAGTCCACAAGTATCACGTTCTGCTCAGCTCCCGGTATGCTCATTGCGCTGAAATGGGGCTCCTCAGTGTAGCAGAACTCGCGGTATACCTCGTCTGAAATCAGGAAGAGGTCGTGCTTTTTGCAGAATTCCCCAATTTCCAGCATCTCGTCCTTGCTGAACAGTTTGCCTGAGGGGTTGCAGGGATTGCTGATAAGCACGGCGCGGGTTTTGGGAGTGAGCACCTTCTCGAATTCTTCGATGGGAGGAATGCGGAAACCGTCGTGAATGTCAGTGTGCACAGCCTTGAGGGTGATGCCGTTGAGCATTGCGAAGGTCTGGTAGTTGGTGTAGAAGGGCTCTATCACTATGATTTCCTCTCCTCTGTCGGCTGCAATCTGCATAGCTTTGGAGAAGGCTTCAGAACCGGCCACTTCGATAAGAATCTCGCTTACGTCGAGGTTGATGCCTATTTTTTTGTAGTATTTCTCAATGAAGGCCTTGCGCAACTCCAGAAAACCTGCCGAGTTGGTATAGGACAGGTGGTGCATAGTCTTGCACTTGTCCATCAGATAGTCAATGGAGCAACGGGGAGATTTGATGTCGGGTGCGCCGACATTGAGGTGGTACACTTTGACGCCTGCTTCTTTTGCTGCGTCCGCAAAGGGCACGAGCTTACGTATGGCTGACGCCGGCATCGTGGCTGCTTTTTCTGAAATCCTTAACATAGTTTGCTCGATATGGTGTTATTTTACTTTCTGGCTTATGAGATATTCTGCAATCTGCACTGCATTGAGGGCGGCTCCCTTTTTAATCTGGTCTCCTGAGAGCCAGAGGGTTATGCCGTTCTCATTGGCGAGGTCCTTGCGTACGCGGCCCACATAGATGTCGTCCTTGCCGCCGGTGAACAGAGGCATGGGATAGGTCTTTGTAGCGGGGTCGTCCTGAAGGGTCACGCCAGGTGCCGCCGCAAGGGCTGCCTGCACGGTGGCCACGTCAAGGGGCTTCTCGGTCTCAATCCATACGGCCTCGGAGTGGGAGCGCAGGGATGAGATGCGCACGCACATTGCCGAGCACTGCACGTCGGAGTGCATGATTTTGCGGGTTTCATTGAACATCTTCATCTCTTCCTTGGTGTAACCGTTGTCGGTGAAGACATCAATCTGGGGAATTACGTTGTAGGCCAGCTGGTAGGGGAATTTGTTGATTGTGGGCTGCTTCCCCTCCACCAGTTCCTTGTACTGCTGCTGGAGTTCGGCCATTGCCTGCGCGCCTGCGCCGGAGGCTGACTGGTATGAAGCCACGTGAATGCGGCGTATGTGCGAAAGGGCCTCGATGGGCTTGAGCACAACTACCATCATAATGGTGGTGCAGTTGGGGTTGGCGATGATGTTCCTGGGGGTGTTCAGGGCATCTTCGGCATTACACTCAGGCACTACGAGAGGTACGTCGGCGTCCATGCGGAAGGCGCTGGAGTTGTCTATCATTATGGCTCCATACTTGGTGATGGTCTCTGCATATTCCTTGGATGTGCCTGCGCCGGCAGAGGTGAATACGATATCGATGTCCTTGAAATCATCGTTGTGCTGGAGCAGTTTTACTTCGAGTTCCTTGCCTCTGAAGTTGTATTTGCGTCCTGCACTGCGCTCTGAACCGAAGAGTACCAGTTCATCTGCGGGGAAATTCCTTTCTTCCAGAACCTTCAGGAACTCCTGTCCCACGGCTCCACTTGCTCCTACTATTGCTGCTTTCATGTTATATTAGGTATATTATTTTATTTTTTGAAGATTACTTAAGAAGGTATTTGCGGAATGCATCATAATCCTTCGGAAGTTCAACTGATTGTTTTTCGCCCTTCATGAATTCCTGCAGGCGGGCGGGTATCTCCACGGGAAGTCCGGTTGCCTCCTCGACTGTATCCTTGAATTTGGCAGGGTGGGCGGTTTCGCAGAAAATTCCTGTCTCGGAGGGGGCAAGACCCAACTTCAGAGCTCTGTAACCGCAGGCTCCGTGGGGGTCAAGTGTGTACCCGGTCCCGATGCGGCATTCCTTCATCGTCTGCCTAATCTGGTCGTCACTGCTTACGCAGCCGCTTATCAGACCTTTGATTCTCTGCCAGTCGTGGCCGTACAGGTCCAGAATGCGCGCGAAGTTGCTCGGGTCTCCTACGTCCATTGCGTTGGCTATGGTGGGGATGCTGGCCTTGGACTCATAAAGACCGCTCTGGAGGTAGTTGTAGAAT
>JAEDMF010000133.1 GCA_016303175.1 Bacteroidales bacterium | reverse complement strand
TTGCTTGTAAACCATCCGAATCGGGGCATTACCAACGGGATATAATATTTGCAGTACCATTTAATTGATGGCTTATGCATACGATTCGGTAATTTTACATATTGATTCAGTGCCTTTATTCTCTTTAACAACGAAGGATTTGAAATCATTTCAAATTCCAAACCATATGTTTCCAGGATTTCTGAACTCAAACTCCTCATGGCACATATCCTTTCTGCATCCCCTAAGTTATGTCTTTCAGCATACTCAAAATCGTCGAAATTCTGCTTTGCAGTCTCAACCATTGAAAACGATATTTTGAGACGCAAATCCCTTTGATTCCCCGTAGAAGTGACCCCACTTCCAATTCTGTAACTGAGCAATTTTTCTTCTATATATAATGGCTCCGAAAAAATGGCCGCTCTTCTGCAATAGACACCATCTTCGAATGACCTATTTCGCGATATTGCCGGAAACAGACGTACAACATCGCTGGAATATGCCATCGCCGCTCCTATAGGATTACGCAGTGTCATTTTCCACCATTCATAGCCACAAGGTTTATCGTCCAAATCTATCGGTTCCACCTTGTGAAATATTACTTTGGATTTTTTACCTGAAGATATCCAAGACTCGACTATTTTTGAAACCCTATTTGGATATGCAATATCATCGCCGCCCTGAGTGACAATCAAATCTCCGTGTGCCAACTTGAAGCCAATTTCATAATTCAATGTCACCCCAACATTATTTTTATTTCTGCTTACAATAATTGAAAAACGATTGACATTATTTCTACAAAAAGAACGACACTCTTCAACCAAGATATTAAATGAATCATCTTGTGAAGCATCATCTGTTATTACAATCTCCAAGTTTTCATAATCTTGTGCCAATACGCTACGAAGTGACTTCAAAGACAAATCCATTTGGTTATATGAAGTCATCACTATGGAAACAAGCGGCTTGTCTTTCGTTGGCTCAAACTGACAAGCATGTGAAAAAACTATTTCATTCATTTGTTCAACCTTCCGTCCATAAACAAGTTTTGCCTATATCGCCTTGCATAGTTTTGAAATTTTATCACACATTGGTTTGGTAATAATCGCCAATATTACAGTAATTACTGCACACACTAGGATGTATATATATTGGTGAGACGAAACAAAAGCTGGGAACAAGGTCGCCAAAATCAACATTGGCAGCCTTTGATATATATACAAAACAAATAGATGTGATCCACACCAATTGAGGATACGACTATTCAGATTCTTTCGATAAAGCAACACTGTCAAAGCAAGCGCGAACGCGATAGAACCAAAAAAATTATATCCAGGTGCCCACTTTCTCCCGGCAAAGAGCAGGAAAATGAACAGTGCCATAAGCCCTGAAGCAAGAGGTAATTTCCACCTTTCTATAAGAATAGCAAGTTTCTCCCTGTACAATGCAATAGCAACACCTGTCGGATATGCCAGTATTGTATCATACCACCATCTTTGATTGCCTTTGAAAACACTTAACAGGACAATATAGAGAAGGCATAAGACCAAAACTATCATCAGGTGAGCCTCTTTTGAGTGTTTACTGCAAAGAGACGCCACAAAAGAAAAACAATAACACCAAAGGATACAGAAGATGTACCAGTTGCTGTTTCCTACGCTATCCCATCCGCTTAATGACAACAGACACTGAGCCAAAGAAGGACGGAAACCAAGAATTAGATTGACTGCAATGAATATACAAACGGCTATGTCAAAGTTGATGAGGGTAGGAAGTATTCTTGCGGAAGGAATCTTTCTGGCATAAGCATTCCCTTTTTCCATAATGGAAGTCGTTACACCATATCCGGAGAATAAGAGGAAGGGAACAACAATATACTGCCCGGACCAGCCGATAACACTCGCATACAGATTATCAAATATCGTCCAATGCCCCAGGGCAGGAGCAATATACTGCCATGCATGGGCAAAGAACACCATGATTATAAAAACGCCGTTTATTACGGCACAAGTCTTTTTTGAAAGAAATTCTGTGTTCATCCTATCATCTTCAACCTCAGGAACCTGCGTCTTTGCTTGCCGCGGAGGAGTCGGAGGCCGAGGCGGAGGGGGTAGGCGTCGAGGCGGGGGCGGTAGAGGGGCCACCATTGCTTTTTCCAGGCGGGGATGTGACGGCAGCGGGTGAGGAAGTACGTGAGGCTGGACAGGCGCTGGGCGTCGATAAGCGGGCAGAGCTCGGGCCAGTTGGCCAGGGCATCCTCATACATACGGTCGAGGTTGGCCAGGCGCTCGGGGGCCTGGGCCTGGGTTTCGCTGGTACAGAGACTGCCCGGGGTGTCACGGTAGCAATAGAGCAGCGAAGGCAGATCGACAATCTTCCAGCTGCTGCCGCGCAGAGCCTTCACCAGTTCATAGCCCAGGAGGGTGTCCTCGTCGTGGCGGAGATTGTGGAAATGGACCCAGTCGAAAACCTCGCGGCGGAAAAGCTTGGTGCAGAGGTAGTGGTTGGTCTCCCCGCTGAGAGAGGCGGCGGCATAGCCGGGCACATCGCGTATCACATAGTGGCGGGGATGCCTGTGGCGCGACATTTTGCGCAGGCGGCCCTTGCGGTCCAGACGATACAGGCCGGCGTTGGTGACAAGCACGTTGTCCGTAACGGAGAAACCCTTGTAGAGGGTTTCAAACATATCCGGAAGCACCACGTCATCCGCATCCACGAAGGCGATGAAGCTGCCCTGCGCGGATTCGATGGCCCTCTGCCGGGCCTTGCTGACGCCGCGGTTTGGGCCGTGAAGGACCTTGACGCGCCTGTCCCTGCGGGCATATTCCTTGCAGATGCCGAAGCTGCCGTCGGTGCTGCCGTCGTCCACCAATATGACTTCCAGCCGCATCCAGGTCTGGGCGAGCACGCTTTCGAGGCACTCGCGCAACCAGCGTTCGGCATTGTACACCGGTATTATTACGGATATAAGAGTTTCATTCATAGGCAGTCAGCAATCAGTCTCTCTGGCGCAGCAGACGCTCTATCTGTTCCAGGTCCTCCCTGTAGGTTACTTTCATATTGCATACGTCGCCGCGTACGACGAAGACCGGCTCGCCGGGCAGGTAGCGGAAGACCACCCCGCAGTCGTCGGTGGTGCGGAAAGCAGGGTCGGCGAGGGCGATTTCGTAGGCCCTGGCTATGACTTCGCGCCTGAATACCTGCGGCGTCTGACCGTTTCGCAGCACGGCGCGGTCAGGTATATTGCATATACAGTTGTCGGAATTCACCTGGACTATGGTGTCGGTGGTGTTGAAAGCTACGTCCACCGCGTTGTAGCTCTGCATCGCTTCGAGACAGTCGTCGATGATGCGGCGGCTGACGAGGGGACGGACGGCGTCATGGAAGAGCAATATGTCCCCGTCCTGCGCCTGGGCTATCGCGGCAAGGGAGGAATGGTACCTTTCCTTGCCTCCGGCGAGCACCTTCTCGACCTTGGTGTAGCCCCGGAGACGGACTATCTCCTTCACATCCTCAATGAAATCCGCACGTGAGACTATGAAGATGGCGTCGATTCCCCCGTGTCCTTCGAAGGCCTCGACCGAGTATTCCAATATGGTCTTTCCGTCGATCTGCAGGAACTGTTTCGGGACATCTGCACCCAGTCGGGAGCCGCTTCCGCCGGCAAGTATCACGGCAATCTTTCTGCCCCTGTCTTCCATCATAATAGATATGTCTTTTGCTGAAAAATTGTATAGCTTCGCCAATGGACGGTCCCAAAAACGCATGGCATCCGAGACTGTCCACAAGGGAAAGTATTGTCTTACAAATATATTAAAACTTTACAGGATTTTCCCGTAAAAGTCCTTGCATCTTTCAATCATTCTCCCGTAGGTGAAGTTGGCGGCATAACGCTGCGCCGCACCGAGGGAATATTTCTCTGCATCTTCAAGCACGGCCAATATGCAGTCGGCGAGGGAGCGTGGGTCGCCCGGCTCGGCATTCAGGCCGGAAACGCCCTCCTCGTTGACCCAGGAGACACCTGACTCCGGGATGCGGGTCGCCACCAGGGGCTTGCCCAGGGACATCGCCTCTATCTGGACTATTCCGAAGGCCTCGGTCTTCCATACAGAGCTCATACAGAAAAGGTCGCAGGCGTTGTACCAGAGATCTGTCTCTCCTTCCGGCACGCGGGACAGGAGGCGGACCTTGTCTTCCAGTCCCATATCACTGACCTTGGCACGCAGGCTCGCTTCCAGCGGTCCTCCGCCGCCGATGACCACAATGCAGTCGTCCGGCAGCAGGGCAGCGGCCTCGATCAGCGTTTCATAGCCCTTGTAAGGGATGAGCCGGCCCAGTGAGAAGATTATGCGCCGTCCTCCGAGTTCCGAGCGCAGCCTGCCGACTTCGGCTGCGAGAGACGCGTCTGAGGCGGCGTTCCGCAGCGGTCTGACTCCAATAGGGAGGAAGGATATGCGTTTGTGCGAGGCACGCGCGGCGGCCAGGTGGGGCGACTGCTCCACATAGACAGGAGTGGTGCCCAGAATGAGGTCTGCGCGGCGTATGAGCCAGTTCTGCAGGGGTTTGTAGAAGGCCAGGAAGAATTTCTGGCTGAGTATGTCGCTGTGCCAGTGGAGCACGACCTTGCCCTTGTAGCCGCTCTCCTTGAGTTTCTTTGAGATGATTCCAAAGATGCTCGTATTGATGTATATGTACTCATACTCCTTGGACATAGCCAGAATCTTCTTTACCTTGGCAGGTGTGAGTC
>JAEDMF010000132.1 GCA_016303175.1 Bacteroidales bacterium | reverse complement strand
AATTGCCGGTTCTTATTCCTCTGAGTATCATTTCATCCATTGCCTCGTTCAGGGACATTACGGTAAACTCATAATCACCTTTGTAACCCTGATATCCTCCGCCGTTGAGTCCTCCCGGGAAGGAGAAATAGTGGATATAGTCATTGTTGGTGCAGAACTTTAGCATTGGTCCGGTGCTGAACTCGACGGCATACTCCGAAACGGTCGTGGGATTGCTCTGGGGGACAAAGCCGCTCCCCTCGAACCAGGCCTCAACACTGTGGTCCTGACGGAATTCGAGTACATACACCCAGCCTCCATACCTGAGCTGGTCATCCGGAAAGTACTCCATTACCCAGGTTCGACGTGCAAGAAGAGCACTGCTGTAAAGGTCTATGGCATCATCTATCCTGGCCGATGCGGAACTGCTGAAAATCCTGTCATTTCTAATGCAGGAAGAAAGCGTTGCCGCCAAGGCGCATATCATATATAAGGTATATCGTTTCATCATTTATATAGGAATAGTATTCGCTTCTTTTCTGCTCAATCGTCAAGAGACTCCCAATCCATATTGCCCAGTTCGGACACCCTGCGATGGTATATGGTGTTCCATTTCCGGACATCCACTCCGTATGAATCAAGCAGCCATTTGCGTATGATTTCATTCTTGGCCTTCAGGCACTTCGCTCCTTCCGCTCCCGCCGAGGCATACATTGCCTCCCACTCTGCGTCGGTCAGGGAAATCATCCTTCCGCAGGTCTCGGAGATATCCTCGGCAACGCTGCATCGTGCATAATTGCTTACGAAACCATTCTGGAGGTAATCGTTCCCAAGATTGGTGTAACGGCTGCCCACATAGCCGTCCGGGGTAACTTCCTTGTAGTCGGAGGGACAGGCGTAGATGCCGTCGAGAATGTGGGTGAACTCGTGCAACATAGTTCCTGCTATCCTTTCGGCGTCCTTTTCTACCGTGAAGAAATTCACACCGAGAATGTTTATCTGCAGACCGTTTTCGGCAGAGGCCAAATTGGTTGTGCCGGTATTGCTAATCTCAAAACTGCCCACAAGGAAGATGACCTTGGGAAAATAATTCTTCACAAACAGAGTGGGATCAACGCTTTCATCGTCCGACGCCATCATCTCTATCATAGCCTCTATGGTGGAGAACTTCAGCAGTTTGGCAATCATTATGGACTCCCTCACGTTGGGAGGAGACACCCAATAATTGAAGCTTGTCTCCCTATCGGGCATACGGTATTCGAAGCGGATATTGTAAGGTTCCACATAATTGCGCTGCAACCACCTGTCAAACTCCGTATCGTGGGCGGGAGCCTCCTTGAAGATGCTCTCACTGCTGAGTTCCTCTTTGGAACAGGACAAGCAGGTACAGAGGACAGCGAGCAATATCAGTATATTCAACTTTCTCATAATCAAGCGGTCAATATTTTACGAAAGGGTGGTTTTCATTGGTCGAGTTGTCGTCCGGATTCGGTTCCAGACCGGTCTTAATGGACTCCTGGGGAAGTTGGAAGGCCCTCCTGAGGTCGTTGTAGGGAAGACTTACGCCTGCCACAAAGCCCGTCGTAGTCTCATCCACATAATTGGTATCATCAAAGCGGTCCACGGTGATGCCGTAACGTTTCACATCGCACCATCTGAGGCCCTCGCCCAGAAAATCCAGACGCCGGCAGAACAGCAGGCACTGGGTCATATTCTCCTGCCTTCCGCTCTCCACCTCAAACCCGTGCGGATGGAGGGGCTTGCGGCTAGTAGGCGCCTCGCGGGTGTATTCGGCAATGTACCTGGGTGAACTGCTGTTAGAGTAAACCTCGTCAATCAAATCCACGGTGAGGTTGGTTACTCCATACTGGCCCACCTTGAAGAAGGAACGGTTCCAGCAGTCCAAATCGGCGGCGGCAAGTTCGTATTCCTTAAGCTGGATATAGGCCTCGGCCCTGTTCAACAGCACCTCATTTGCTGTGAATGCCACAAAGGTCGAGCGGCTGTATCCCGTGCCTGCGACGGCATCCACAACCTCCCACTGCGAGGGCCATTTAGGCATCCACACCTTGTTGGTGACATTGTCGTACCAAAGGAAGGGAGGGTGCTTATAAATTTTATAGCAGTCATCCTTGCCGGTATCATAGGGCCCGCCCATAGGTCTCTTGCAACGGAAAGTCTCGGTCTTTGCCACTCTGTTGTTGTGGGAATAGCGCGACCCGGCTCCCGACCAGGCGTGGAAAAGGCTACCGTTGCTTGTATAGAGAGGGATGAGCAACAGGTTGAATTTATGCAGGGGATCAACGTAATCCATAGTCCTGACCTTGGAATCCCAAGTAAGCTTGGTTGCAGCTTCCCAGTCCCTGAGCATATCAGAAGGATTGCTGCCCAACACCACGTCCGCTGCCTTGACTGCCTTCTCCCACTGCATGCTGTAGCAGTAGAAACGGGTGGCAAGAGCATAGGCGGCCTTCTTGTTGAAATGATACTTCGGAACGCTGTACACCTCGTCTTCCACAAGGGGCAAAGCTTCTTCTATGTCCTTCTGTATCTTGACGTAATCCTCCGCCAGACTACCCCTGACGTGCCTGGGGTTGAGCGTAGTCTCCGGAGCATCGATGTAAGGTACTCCGAGGTAGTGCTCCGCATTCACGGGATGATAAGGCAGACAATAGAACATAGTCAGGCAGAAATGGGCGTAGGCTCGGCACAGGAGGGCCTCAGCCTTGTAGGGAAGCATTTCCTCCGGGGTACCGCAGTTCTCAATGGCCTCAAGGGCGGCATTCGCAACTGCAATCATCTTGTAATAATGCTGCCATACATTCACGTTGCTTTCGTTCTCTGCGGCAGTCATTGCCTCCCAAGCGTAGTTCTGCTCTATGAGCTGGGACGTGTTGGGGTTCTTCTCACCTGCAAAATCCATATTGTCGGATGCATACTCGAAGTGACGGACATAAGAGCGGGAGCTATAGGCTGTCACCAGCAGTTTGCGCACCTTCTCGACACTGTCTATCTCCGCGCGGTTGTCCGGGAGGGTATCAAGAAACTTGTCGCAGGAGCTGAACAACGCTACAAGCATCAGAACGGCTGATATTCTATATATGAGAGACTTCATACTGTCAATCTGTTTGGCTTTCATACTTAAAAGGCTATCTTGCAGGTAAGTGTAACCTGTTTGGGCATAGGAGTGGCAACACCGCCGCTGTTCAGGAACTCAGGGTCCTGGCCCTCAAGTTTCTTGTCGGCATACAGCAGGCAGAGGTTCGTGCCCTGAAGTTTGAAAGACAGACCTTTCAGCCTGATTCTTTCCACTGCCTTCTTCGGCAGCTCATAGCCGAGCGAAATCTCCTTGAGCCTGATGAAATCACCCTTTGCCACCCTCTGGTCAGAATAGTTGTAGGCGTTGTAGGCAATGGAAAGATTGCTGATGCTGCTGTTCTGGCGGGTACTTGCAATCACGGGCACGTTTGTCCTGTTTTCATCGCCGGGCACAAGATAACGGTCCATAAACTCACGCGGCATGGCCGTAAGGTCCGAATAACTGCTTGCAAACACGGGGTCCAGCCTCACCACATTTCCGAAGGAATAGGTGAAGAAGACATTGAGAGTGAGACCCTTCCATTTGAAGATGTTGCCGAAACTGCCCGTCATTGTAGGGTCGATGGGGCCTTCGTACTTGAGATTGCTGAAATCATTCATCTCCTGGAACTGGATGTCGGTGGAGGTTATCTGGCCGTCCTTACCAAGGAAAGTGGGGATACCCATCTCGTCCAGACCCATAAACTGCAACGAAAACATCGAACCTCTGGGCATGCCCTCCATCGAGTAACCGCTTCCGGTAAGATAGCTTATCATAGTCTGATAAGTCTTCAGTTCCGTAACGATATTGCTCATATGGGAGAAGATGAAGCTCGTTGTCCAACTGAAATCCTTTGTCCTGATATTAGTGGTGGAGAGAGAAAGTTCCACACCGGAAGATTCCATCGAAGCCACGTTGCCCATTTTGTTGGAGAAACCTCCGAGACCCTGGGTCACGACGCTGCCTATAAGGTCGAAATTGTTCCTCTTGTAGGCATCGAAGGAGAGTTGTATCCTGTCGTCAATGAAGCCCAAATCCGCTCCGATGTTGAACTCGTGCTTCTTCTCATAGGTAAGTTCGGAGTTCTCAATCGAAGAAAGCTGGAGGCCCGACTCGATTATGTCGGAATCACCCTTCCATGGAGTAGTAGGATAGAAAATTGCCGTGGAGTTGTTAACCCAAGCCGGACCGCGGTCTGCCGTAAGAGAGTACGAAAGCCTCAAGTTCAAGGTGGAGAATGCAGGCTTGACGGCACGGAAGAAGTCTTCCTGGTCGGCAGACCACCTTGCCGCGACGTTCCATGTGGGCATCCATCGGGAGTTGCGGGCACGTCCGAGACGGTTGGAACCTTCATAACGGAAAGTGCCGTTGATGGTGTAGCGGTACTTGTAGGAATATGAGGCCGTTGTGGCAAAGGCCACGTTCCTCTCGTGAGTATTGCCTACACTATAATAAAATGTGTTCTCTTCAAGCTGCTTTTTGAACAGGTCGAGGATGTAAAAGGGTGTTTCTCCCGCCTCATATTGCAGGCCCCAGCCCTGGTAAGAGTTGGATTTCCTGTCGAGGGAGTTGATTTCCAAGGCGGCAAAGGCATTGAGGATGTGGTTTTCCTTGAAAATGCCATTATAGGTAGCCGTAGCGCGGAAATCGGCGATGAGAGCGGAATAGCT
>JAEDMF010000131.1 GCA_016303175.1 Bacteroidales bacterium | reverse complement strand
GCTACACCGCAGTTATATACAGCAGCGTTCACTGCCGTATCATTGATGAGAGCCTGATATTCGGCCGCTTCTTTGTCCGTCTTGAACAGACCGGCCACTTCATAGCCCCAGATATCACCGAGCACCTCGCCGACGTAGTGCTTGCTCAAGGATTTTTCGGGGTTGTCGAACTTGGTGATGGTGGTGATGTAGTCACCCAAGGATGCTCCGACAGAATAATATAGGGGCTTGCCGAGGACATTCTTGCTGTCTTTCCAAGAAACGGAAAGTTCATATCCTTTGGTCCTCAGATCAGCTCCGTTGATTTTGGGCGAGCTTGCTCCGAATACTGCGGGCAACTCCTGTGAGGATGTCAGCATATCCTTGGTGTCACGTATGAAGAAGTCTGCTGTCGCGTTGAGTCTGTTGTTCAGGAAGCCCAAATCAAAGCCGAGGTTGTAAGTAATGACGGTCTCCCAAGTGAGGCCTTCTGTGATGGGGCTGGGAGTAGAAGCGTAGTTGGCTTTGGTCAGGCCGTCAAAGGTATAGTTGAGCTGGTCGGTGCTGATGGTGCTGATATAGGAGTAGTTGCTTACCTGCTGGTTGCCGAGCGAGCCGTACGAAAGGCGGATTTTCGCATTGTTCCACCAGGGCCTTATCGCGTTCCAGAAGTTTTCCTGGGAGATGCGCCAGCCCGCCGAGGCTGAAGGATAGAAGGCCCAGCGGTGGGTCGGGGCAAAGCGGGAAGAACCGTCGTAACGTCCTGATACCTCCACCAGGTATTTGCCGTCGTAATCGTAGTTCAATCTTGCGAAGACGCCGAGTGTACGGTACGCCGTATTGTTTTCAGCGCACATTTCTATGGTTCCCTGAGCCATGTTGATGAAGGAGAGTTTTTCTGACAGGGAGCCTTTCTGGCGCACGTCAAGCGTGGATTGACGATAATCCTGAAACTGGACGCCGGCTATGGCAGTGAAATTGTGTTTCTTCCAACTGCCGTCATAATTGATGAAGGCATTTGCTACGTGTCCGTTGTAGTAGAAACGGCCTTCCTGGTAGAAGTCATAGATTGAACCGTTGGAGAATTCCACGATGTTCTTCATATTCTTGTCCCAGGTGTTTGCCGTGGTGTAGGAACGGTATGTTTCGAGTTTGTTCCGGGTCCTGTAGGTATAGTCAGCTACAATTTTGAGCCCGTCTATGATGTTGAAGGTGAGCTTGTTGCTTACAATCCAGTATTGATTGGTACGGGCATTTTTGTTGCGTCCGTCGGTGAATACTCCTCCGCGGCCTGATGCGATGGGGGAGTCCGCGAACTGGATTCCGTTCGTGTACATCATTATTGTACCGTCGGGGTTCACCGGCACGAGGGTGGGGCTGATATTCTGTGTTATGTTCCAGAGTATGCCGTTGTCATTGTTGCCTTCGGAGCCGTCCTGCTCCCAGTATCCTCCGTAGCTGTATTTTGAACCTTCGAGGCTTACACTGCCGTTGTAGTGCAGCCAGGGCTTTACCTTTGCTCCAACCTTGGCCATGAAGGAATACCCGTTGTAGTCATCTGCTGCTGCGGCGTTGAAGACACCCTGACGATAGAGATAGCGTCCGCTTACATAGTAGTTGATTTTGTCGTTGCCTCCGCTGATGGACACATTGTGCTCAGTCTCGGGACGAGTGCGGCGGAACATATAGCCATACCAATCGAAATTGCCGAGATAGCGCCATTTGCCGCTTTCGTTTTTGTAAACCCAAGGGCGGTCAGGATGCTCCGTTTTGTCGAAGCGCCTGTCGTAGAGCATCTGCATCTCCTCATCCGTATAATTCCAAGCATTGTAGCCCTTGGGGGAATGTTTGGTGAATTCGTTGGACAGCATCACGTAGTCGTATCCGCAGGTGATGAAGTCGGTCCTGGTTGTATTGGTTGCGATTCCGGCGCGTCCGTTGTATGTCACCTTTAGATCTCCGGCTGTGCCGCTCTTTGTCGTGATAAGCACAACGCCGGCAGAGGCCGTAGTACCGTAGATTGCGCAGGCCGAAGCGTCCTTGAGTACGGAAATGCTTTCGATGTTGTTGGGATTCACCTGATTGAGAGATCCCTCCACTCCGTCGATGAGGATGAGGGGAGAACCGGAGTTCATTGAGACTTGGCCACGTATCTGCACTGAGAATTCCTTACCCTCAATGGAGCCGTTGCCCATTGTCAGCAGCAGAGAGGGATCTGCGCCCTGAAGGGCCTGGGCTGCGCTTGTGACAGGCCGCTGATTGATGTCCTTTCCGCTGATTGTTCCGATGGCTCCGGTGAGGTTCACTCTTTTTTGTGTGCCGTAGCCGACTACAACAACCTCGTTGAGGGAGGTGGATTCTTCTTCCAGCACTATTGCCAGAGCACTTGTTTGGGCGTCGAGGACTTTTCTATACTCCTTGTAGCCGAGCATCACGACGGACAGAGTGGAGCCCTTGGATGCTTTGATTGAGAATTTGCCGTCAATGTCCGTTACCGTTGTTGCGGAATCACCGGCTTTTACTACTGCGCCGGGCACGGGCCCGAGGGCGTCTTTTACCGTGCCGGAGTAAACTGCCGTCGGGTTGTCGGTGACGGTAGTGTCCTTTTTGACGATAAGGATGATTTTCCCTTGAATGGAGAACGACAGTCCGCTCCCGTCCAAGATTTCTGTCATGGCTTCACTTACGCTTTTGGTGCCGTCGAGCTTGATTTTCTTGCCGACATCTAATAGCGCTTCGTTATACGCCACGGTCATTCCTGTCTGCTGCTCAATGATGCTGAATGCCTCACGGACGGTTTTTGCCCCCCCCCGAGAAGCTCACGCCCTGTTGGGCATGCGCCGCTAAGGCGGAGATGAAAAGAGCCACAAGACTGCAGACCAACTTTTGAATGCGGTTCATAAGTGTTGTGAGATAAGGTTATTGAATGTTTTTGAAGATTCCTTATTTTATGTAGATGTTGCTGCCGTCGATGGAGTATTTCATATCGGGCACAAGGCGGCATATTGCCCTCATAACGTCGTTGAGGCTCTCTCCGTATATGAATTTTGCGGTAAGGAGGGCCTTGTCATATTTGCCGGAGGTGACATAGACGTTGACTCCGTAGGTTCTTTCCAAGATTTTTGCAATTTCGTGTACGGTCTTGGAACTGAAACACAATTTGCCGCTCTCCCAAGCAGTGTCCTCGGATGTGTCCACCTCTGACAGTTCGTAACTTGATTTTTCTTTGTTGTAGGTCAGATTCTGGGATGGAATCATATCTATTTCTTTCCCTGTGGCCTTGATGCGGGCGCTGATGCTGCCACTGCATAGGGTAGCGCTGGCGCTGCGGCTGTCCGGATAGGCATTGACATTAAAGACGGTGCCGTGGACACATATTTCAAGGTCGGCTGTATTGACAATGAAGGGAGTGCCGTTCTTGGTGACTTCGAAGATTGCTTCTCCGCTGAGATATGCCCTGCGTTCTCCCTTGCCGTAGCGTTCCGGATAAATTAGGGTGGAACCGGAATTCAGCGTGACTTGAGTCCCGTCGGGCAGGCACAACTTGCGTATCTGGCCGTTTGCTGTGGTGAGTTCGCATAATTGAACTTGTTCCTTGACGGCGTCCCTCTTCAATGCAAGGTATAGAATGCCTCCTGCCAGAAGAATGGCGACAGCTGCGCAACAGGCGGCAATACTGGCCCTGAACGGGAGGTTTCTGCCTGCTTTCCTGCGTGGATGGTTTGTGGAGGCATTTTGGCCTGCAGCCTGCATAACTTCAATATAGGCCTTGTTGAGCTCTTCCCTTCCCATTGTGTCCAGGGAATGTTTAGCCCACTCGTCATATAGATTTTTCATTGCTCAGTAGCGTCTTTCAAAAAGTCATAGTTCAATGTAAGGACGGCTCGCCCGGACCGGTTTTGCCAGGTTGACGCAAGTCAGGTTGGCGCATCCGGAATATAAGACACGGCAAGGGAGTGGTGCACCCAATGAAAAATCAGTTTTTTCAGATTAGAAAATGCCGGAAAGGCAGAAGATTAGAATATGCCGGAAAGACGGAGCTGTTTGAGCGCCAGATTCAGATGGTTCTCAACCGTTTTCTTAGAGATGCCGAGTATGGAAGCAATCTGCTCGTTGGAAATAAGTTCAAATCTGCTCATTATGAAAATTTTTCGGCGTTGCTCCGGCATCTCCTGCACTATGCGGGTTATTTTGAGTTCTTTCTCTTTGGTGTCGATGAGCTCTTCTATGAGCTGGTTGTCGGAAATGTCCATGGAAAGTTTGCCTGAATAGCGCTTGTTGTTTCTGGCAAAATTCAATGCAGTATTGACTGACATCCTGAATATATAGGAGGAGATTGAACGTATTTCCGGAAGAATGGCCCTCATTGTCCACACTTTAACGAAGACTTCCTGAGCTACGTCCTTGGCATCCTCGTCTGTGCGCATCACTTGGCGCATAAATCCTAGTGTCTGAGGATAGTAGGTGTCAAAGATTTTGCGGAAGGCTCTCTGGTCTCCGTAAGCAAGCGCAGATTTCAGTATGTCTTCATCGTTCAGCATCAGGGGCAAATATGCATAATTTTTTTGAAATTATATTTTTTTTTGAGTCTTTTTCCAGTTGACGCACATTCTTTTTTTCAATACCTTTGCGTGCATCAAAACAAGGCGGTGCCCGCGAGGGCGGGACCGACGGATTATGTAACTTAGTAATATGAAAAAATTAACTTGCGTCAGATTTGAATTGGATTTTCGAGGTCAGATTTTCACCCGAAGAAGGAGC
>JAEDMF010000130.1 GCA_016303175.1 Bacteroidales bacterium | reverse complement strand
GTATTAACAGAGGAATATGCTAATAATAGGAATAGCAGGCGGCTCCGGCAGCGGCAAAACCACCGTAGTCAAGGCGATAGTCAACTCCCTGAACAAAAAAGTTGCAGTAATCTCACAGGATGCCTACTACAAGGACAGTAGCCACATCCCCGTGGAGGAGCGCAAGAACATCAACTTCGACCATCCGGATGCTCTGGACTGGGATTTGCTGTGCAAGCAGCTTTCGGATTTGCGTGAAGGCAAGACCATACAGCAGCCCGTCTATTCCTATCTCACCTGCACCCGCAGCAAAACAGAGACCATACCTGTGGAGCCGGCGGAAGTCATCATTGTCGAGGGTATTCTCATCTTCAGTGTGGCAAAGCTGCGCAAGCTCATGGACATAAAGATCTTCGTGGACGCTGAACCCGACGACAGACTGATGCGCATTATATACCGTGACATACTCGAAAGGGGCCGCAGCATGGACACTGCCTTCGAGCACTATTGCGACACGGTGAAACCCATGCACCTGCAGTTCATCGAGCCCAGCAAGCGCTACGCCGACATTATCATCCCGGAGGGTGGTCACAACAAGGTAGCCATCGATGTAATATCAAATACCATAGAGAAGGCTCTCAAATAGGCGAAAGGCCAATCCGCAGAGCCGGAACAGCAACAGGGCAACAATGAGAAAAGAAGACAGGGCAGGAATCGAGCTGACCATCATATTCCATCTGGTGGCAGTCATAATCCTGCTCATCTTCGGCATCGGCAGCGAACTCAGGGAGGAAAATTCCTTCGTTCTGGATTTCACGAAAGAAGAACAAATCCTCAAAGAGAAGGAAAAAGAAGAGTTCCGCAGCAATGTCAACGATCGTTTGGAAGAGAAAATCGCCCTTGCCAACAAAAACAATCCCATACGCAACGTGGCCGTAAGCAGCGTGCTGAGGGATGACCGCAACAGTGACAAAGAAGCCCGGCAACTCTACGAAGAAGCAGCCAAGCTCGCCGACAACCTGAAAAAAGGCTTCAAAAGCGACATAGAAGAGGACGCGCGGGACGAAAGGGTGGACATCAACAAGACAGACACGGGGAAGAAGGTGGAATATACGGGGCCGTCAGTACTGAGTTGGACCCTTGACGGGCGCAAGGCTTCCCATCTGCCCATTCCCGCATACCGCTGCATAGGTTCAGGCCGGGTCAGCATACTGATAAGCGTAAACCAGCAAGGCAGCGTGGTGGCGGCAAAGGTGAACGAGGCCGAATCCTCAGAAGACGAATGCCTGCGCAATTTTGCCATAAGGGCAGCCCGTCTTAGCAAATTCTCGGCAAGTCCCAATGCACCCGTGCGTCAGGGAGGAGAAATAGTTTACGAATTCATTGCCCAGTAGAGGGTGCTGCGACAAGCTCTCACCTCCCGAGGGCATAAAGCCTTTCCAACAATTCCAGATTGTCGGCGGAGGAAGCAAATTCAACGCAGGCCTCTTCCAATGCATCACCTTCCCTATAAAGCCTCTTGGCCTGGGCGGCAACGGCAGGTGCCGGATTTATGATTTTAACAGGCTTGTCAGGAGACAGTTCGGCGGCAACCTTGGCTATGACATCCTTTAGAAAAGGATAATGAGTACAACCCAGTACAAGAGTGTCAGCTCCCTTGCTCAGGAGCGGTTCGAGCGCATCCCTCACCACGGCCTCCGCCCTCTCGCCGCTCAACTCCCCTCTCTCGACAAGTTCCACAAACCCTCTTCCTATATGCTCCTCCACCCTCACCTCGTGACTGTACTTCTCCCTGAGGTCCAGATAATTGCCTCCCTTCAGCGTACCTGCCGTGGCAAGCACTCCGACAACCCCTGTGCGGGTGTTCAAGGCAGCGGGCTTGACAGCGGGTTCCATACCGACGAAAGGCAGGTCGGGCCACTTTGCGCGAAGAGTTGAAATGGCTGCTGCCGTGGCCGTGTTGCAAGCCACTACAATGAGCCCCGCACCTCTTTCGACGAGCATCTGTGAAATGGAGAGGGAACGCGAAATTATAAATTCCCTGTCCTTGTCCCCATAAGGACAATTGGCAGAATCTGCATAATACAAATAATGTTCGTGGGGCATAAGCTGCACCAACTCCTTCAATACGGACAAACCGCCTGCTCCAGAATCGAAAATTCCTATCATAGTCGAAATTTACCCGGTAATCCCAAACATATTACCAGCCTGCAAATATGACCAATTTTTTTCGTAAATTTGTGCGATTACGACGAAATTGTTCGCTATGATAGGAGTAGAGCAGATAAAAGAACTTGAAGAGCGCCTGGCGCAGCTGAAACGCTGTCTGAAAATAGATGAAAAGCGCGGCGAGGCAGAGGAAATGACAAAGCGCACGCTGGAGGCTGATTTCTGGAACGACGCCAAGGAGGCGGAAGCATTCCAGAAGAAGCTGGCAGGAGTGAAATCCTGGCTGGAAAGTTACGACAAGGCGGAAAGCAGTCTGGAGGACCTGAAGGTGCTGCTCGAATTCGGCGACAGCGATGAGAACCTGAATGCGGCCTTCGCGGAAAGCAACAAGAAAATAGAGGAACTGGAGCTCAAGAATATGCTCAGCGGCGAAGGCGACAACCTCGGCGCTGTGCTGACAATCAACTCGGGAGCAGGAGGAACGGAAGCAAACGACTGGAGCGGTATGCTGATGCGAATGTACCTGCGCTGGTGCGAAAGGAACGGGTACAAGACCACGGTGAGGGAACTGGTGGAAGGAGAAGAGACAGGCATTAAGAACGTCACCATAGAAGTGGATGGGGATTACGCATACGGCTATCTCAAGGCCGAGAACGGAGTGCACCGTCTGGTGCGCATCAGCCCCTTCAATGCCCAGGGCAAGCGCCAGACCACCTTTTCCAGCGTCTTTATATATCCCCTTGTAGATGACAGCATAAATATTGAAATCAATCCCGCCGACCTCGAATGGGACACCTACCGCAGCAGCGGCGCAGGCGGGCAGAACGTCAACAAAGTGGAGACAGGCGTGCGGGTGAAGCACATTCCCTCAGGCATCGTGGTGGAAAATACCGAAACCCGTTCCCAATTGGACAACCGCAACAATGCTCTGCGCATACTCAAATCGCGTCTGTACGACATCGAATTGAAGAAACGCCAGGAGAAGCAGATGGAGTTGGAAGGCCAGAAAAAGAAAATCGAGTGGGGAAGCCAGATACGCAGCTATGTCCTCCACCCCTACAAGATGGTCAAGGACCTGCGCACCGGCTACGAAACCTCAGACACCCAGGGTGTGCTGGACGGAGATCTCAATGAAATGATAAAAAAATATTTAATGGAATTCTAAAATGGCAGATTTTAGGTACGCGCCGATGTTCCAAATCGGCAAAGACAACACCGAATACTATCTCCTTACCAAGGACTATGTGAGTGTCGGCGATTTCGAGGGCAAGCCCATCCTCAAAATCGAGAAAGAGGGCCTCACGGCTATGGCCAACGCAGCCTTCAGGGACGTGAACTTCCTGCTCAGGCGCTCCCACAACGAACAAGTGGCCAAAATACTTGACGACCCGGAGGCCAGCGAAAACGACAAGTACGTGGCTCTGACCTTTCTGCGCAATGCGGAGGTTGCCTGCAAGGGCATACTTCCTCTGTGTCAGGACACAGGCACAGCCATCATCCACGGCGAAAAGGGCCAGCAGGTGTGGACAGGCTACTGCGACGAAGAAGCGCTCAGCCTCGGAGTGTACAAAACCTACACGGAAGAGAACCTGCGCTACAGCCAAAACGCCCCTCTGGATATGTACAAGGAGGTCAATACAAAATGCAACCTTCCCGCCCAGATTGACATAGAGGCCACCGAAGGGATGGAATATCGCTTCCTCTGCGTGACAAAGGGTGGAGGTTCAGCCAACAAGACCTACCTTTATCAGGAAACCAAGGCCCGCATACAGAATCCCGGCACTCTCGTGCCCTTCCTCGTTGAGAAGATGCGCAGCCTCGGCACGGCAGCCTGCCCTCCCTACCACATTGCAATAGTAATAGGAGGCACCTCCGCCGAAAAGAACCTGCTCACGGTCAAACTCGCTTCGACGCACTACTACGACAGCCTGCCCACAACGGGAGACGAGACCGGCCGAGCCTTCAGGGACATTGAGTTGGAGCAGCAACTGCTTGAAGAGACCCGCAAGATAGGCCTTGGCGCCCAGTTCGGAGGTAAATATATGGCCCACGATGTGCGAGTGATACGTCTTCCCCGCCACGGAGCATCCTGCCCCATCGGCCTGGGAGTAAGTTGCAGCGCAGACCGCAATATCAAGTGCAAAATCAACGCTGACGGTATTTGGATTGAGAAATTGGACGACAAGCCCTACGAACTCATCCCCGCACACCTGCGTCAGGCCGGAGAAGGCGATGCAGTGAAAGTGGACCTCGACCGTCCTATGAGCGAAGTGCTCGCCCAGTTGAGCCAATACCCCGTAAGCACCCGCCTCAGCCTCAACGGCACCATAATAGTGGGACGCGACATAGCCCACGCCAAAATCAAGGCAAGACTGGACGCTGGCGAGGGTATGCCCGAATACCTCAAAAACCATCCCATCTATTACGCAGGTCCCGCAAAGACCCCTGCCGGTATGCCCTGCGGTTCAATGGGTCCCACCACCGCCGGACGTATGGACCCCTATGTGGATGAGTTCCAGAGCCTTGGAGGCAGTCTCATTATGCTGGCAAAAGGCAACCGCAGCCAGGCTGTGACAGACGCCTGCAAAAAGCACGGAGGCTTTTACCTCGGCTCCATCGGAGGTCCCGCCGCCATACTTGCGCAGAACAACATCAAATCCATCGAATGTCTGG
>JAEDMF010000129.1 GCA_016303175.1 Bacteroidales bacterium | reverse complement strand
TGCTGTACTTGTACCCATCAACATTTCAGCCTCGGGCCAACATTCCTTGACCTTGTCTGCTATTGCCTGTTCAACCACCACCCTGGCAGAAGGAGCCGAGAGTATGAGGCGATTGTCGCAATAGATGGGACTCTTGATGCCGCTCGCCCAGGTAAATGGTTCCTCCGGGCGAAGGAATACAGCTCCAATGCTCAGGAGCTCAGCTGCAATTTTCTTTTCCATATTTATGATTTCAAAATTTCATTTCACATTCGGGACAAAAGCCTTACACTATACCAATGATTTCATTGAGATCCTTTATTCCAAGGGACTGCATAAGAGCGGGTAATTCCTCAACTATCTGCTTGCATACCAATGGGTTGCGCAAATTCTCCGCACCTACCTGCACAGCCGTTGCCCCAGCCATCATCATCTCGATGACATCTCTTGCGCTGCTCACGCCGCCACAACCCATCAAAGGCAGGGAGCAGGCCTTGGCCACCTGATTGACCATCCTCAGGGCCACGGGGAAAACTGCCCTTCCGCTGAATCCGCCATAACGCGCCGCCACAACGGGGGTACGCCTGCGTATGTCTATGCGCATCCCCAGTATGGTGTTTATCAAAGTCAAACCATCCGCGCCAGCATCTTCTACTGCCTTGGCAATCGACACGATGTCCGTCACATTGGGGCTCAATTTGACGAACAGAGGTGTGGAGCCACAGGCCTGCTTTGCAGCGCGTGTCACCCGGGCAGCCGACGAAGCATCCGTTCCGAAAGCCATACCACCCCCATGCACATTGGGGCAAGATACATTCAACTCCACTATGTCACAATGGGGAGCTGCTTTTTCGCAGCAGGCGACATACTCCTCTATGCTGAATCCGCTGATATTTGCAATGACCGCACCGCTGTAGATTTTGCGCAGCGCGGGGATTTTATCATTCACCAGAGCATCCACACCCGGATTCTGCAAGCCCACAGAGTTAATCATCCCATCGGGCGTCTCGGCTATGCGGGGGCACTCGTTGCCAAAGCGCGCCTCCCGGGTAGAACCCTTCAGGGAAATGCCTCCAAGCAGATTGAGGTCATATACTCCTGCCATCTCCAAGCCGAAGCCAAAGGTTCCGCTGGCAGGCACGACGGGGTTCTTGAGCGCAACCCCGCAAAGTTTCACTTCCGTTACCATATCACTTCCTCCCTGTTGAATACCGGTCCATCAGCACAGATGCGTCTTGCGCCCTTGGTGGTGTGGCAAGTACAACCGTAACATATTCCGCAGCCACAGCCCATCCTCTCCTCCAGACTCACCTGCCCCGGACCCTCCAGCATATCACAGACAGCCTTCATCATCACCTTGGGACCGCAGGTGTAGAACACGTCGAAATCCCTCTCAAGAGTTTCGAGCAGTCCTGTCACCAAGCCCTTGAAGCCCTTGGAACCATCCATCGTGGCCACATATACCTCCGCGCCGAGTGCACGGAAATCATCCTCCAAAAAGATCTCCCTCTCCGTATTGAAGCCCATCACCACCGTAACTCTTTTGCCTATGGCGACAAGGTCCTTCACCAAGGTAAACACAGGTGATGCGCCAAGACCTCCGCAGACAACAAGCGCTTTTTTCTTACATAGAGTCTGATCAAAACCGTTGCCCAGGTGAGTAAGGATGTCAAGCGTGGCGCCTGCCTCCATACGAGCCATTTGTTCCGTACCCTCGCCTACTATCTTGTAAATTACAGAAAAATCGCCGCCATTCCAGCAGGTTGCTGCAAGGGGGCGACGAAGGAAACGGCATTCAAGGGCAATATCGACAAACTGGCCTGCACGCTCTGCGGGAGCATCCTCTCCTCGCAGATCCATACGCATAGTTCTGTCTGCAATCAACTCGTTAGCCACAACAGTGTATATACCCTGCTTCATCATCTTTCAAATACAGTTTTACCTTTATATACAGTCCTCACGCATCGGCCGTAAAGTTCCCAGCCCTCAAAGGGGGTGCTGCGGCCCTTGGAAAGAAAATCCTCCGGATTGACCGTATAGGAGTGCGCAAGGTCGAATTCCGCAAAATCATCCGGGGCGCTGCCCAGGCGGAAACGCTTGCGAGGATTGGTGCTCATAAGTTCCACAAGACGCTCTATCGGGAGTATGCCAGTCTTCACGAAGCGGGTATACATAAGAGGGAAGGCCGTCTCCAGGCCTACGATGCCCATAGCGCTGGAAGCCAGACCGCGGGACTTTTCCTCCACACTGTGAGGCGCATGGTCGGTGGCAATCATATCAATGGTGCCGTCCAGCAGACCCTCAATCAGGGCAGAGCGATCCTCGGGACTTCTCAATGGTGGATTCATTTTGAAACGGGCGTCCTCCTGAAGCTCCATATCACTGAGTATCAAATAGTGGGGACCCGTCTCGCAGGTCACGTCCACTCCTCTTGCCTTGGCACGGCGTATGAGTTCGACACTTTCCTTGGTGGAAATGTGGCACACGTGATACGAGCAGCCTGTCCTGGCGGCAAGGTCAAGGTCTCTTTCTATCTGCCTCCATTCACTTTCACTGCTTATACCCTTGTGACCGTGCTGGCGGGCATATTCGCCATCGTGTATGTACCCGCCTCTGAGCAACGAATTGTCCTCGCAATGGGCAGCCAGAATGCATCCGTTTGCTGCAATGAGTTTCATAGCCTCGAACATCATCTGCTCGTTCTGGACACCGCTGCCGTCATCGCTGAATGCAACGCAATACTCTTTCAGAGCAGCCACATCCACAGTCTGGAGGCCCTTGCGGCCGACGGTGATAGTGGCATAGGGGCGCACGTCAATGACTGCATCCTTTTCTATGATGTCAAGTTGCTGCCTGATGTGCTCCGGGGTATCCGGGGGTGGATTGAGATTAGGCATTGTGCAAACGGCTGTATATCCACCTGCTGCGGCGGCTCCGGAACCGCTGAGTATGGTCTCCTTGTACGAGTAACCGGGTTCCCTGAAGTGAACGTGTACGTCTGCAAGTGCGGGCAGGCGGATTATTCCATCTGAAGTAGCCTTGAATTCCATATTATCTACAAATGTAAGGAAATTTCTTAAAAAGGGTATTTGAAACAATTTACTTGCTTTGGATTTATTACAGTAATCTTCAGAAAATTACTAAAAAAAACAGGGAGCAAGCCGATGGCTGTCCCTGTTTCTTCAAAAAGACGGAAAATTATTCCTTGTGGTCGTCGCGGCGACGGGGTGAGCGGCGCTCGTCATGATGTTCTCCGGATCGGCGGTCATCACGACGGGGAGCGCGGTCTCCCTGGGGACGGGGACGACGTTCCTGATCAACATAGCCCTCGGGCTTAGGTGTGAGAGCACGCATAGACAGACGCATCTTGCCGGTCTTGGAGTCTATCTCAAGGAGTTTTACATCCACCTCCTGACCTACTGAAACAACGTCCTCCACCTTGTCGGTCTTGCCCCAGGCAATCTCAGACACGTGGAGCAGGCCTTCCTTGCCGGGAAGAATCTCGACAAAGGCGCCGAAGTCAAGGATGGAAACAACCTTGCCGTGATATACTGTACCTACCTCGGGAACAGCCACAATACCTTCTATCCAAGCCTTTGCCTTGGACATTGCCTCCTTGTCGTTGGATGCGATATCCACAACTCCGACAGTACCCTCTCCGTTGGGATTGGGTTCCTCATTGATTGTAATGACAGCGCCTGTCTCCTTCTGGATCTTCTGGATAGTCTCGCCGCCCTTGCCGATTATAGCTCCGATGAACTCGGAAGCGACTACCATCTGCTCGATGCGGGGAACAAAAGGCTTGTAATCCTCGCGGGGAGCGGGTATGGTCTTGAGCATTTCGCCCATAATGTGCATACGTCCGCGACGAGCCTGCTCGAGAGCCTTTTCGAGTACGTCGTAGCTGAGGCCGTCAACCTTGATATCCATCTGGGTGGCGGTAATGCCGTCAGCCGTTCCCACTACCTTGAAGTCCATATCGCCCAGGTGGTCCTCGTCGCCGAGAATGTCGGTGAGGATGGCGTAGCGGTCATTGGGACGCTCGGCATCGGTAATCAGACCCATAGCCACGCCGGCAACCGGTTTGCGGATTTTCACGCCTGCATCCATAAGGGCGAGGCAGCCGCCGCATACGGTAGCCATTGATGATGAGCCGTTGGACTCGAGAATATCGCTGACAACGCGCACTGCGTAGGGATTCTCGGGAGCTAAGGGCATTACGGCCTTCAAACCACGCATTGCGAGGTTGCCGTGGCCGATTTCACGACGTCCTACTCCCCTCTGGGGCTTGGCCTCACCGGTAGAGAAAGGAGGGAAGTTGTAGTGGAGCACGAACTGCTGATCATCCTGGATGAGCACCTCGTCGGTCTCCTTCATATCCATTTTGGTGCCGAGAGTTACAGTGGCGAGGGACTGGGTCTCACCGCGGGTGAAGATTGCAGAGCCGTGGGCACAGGGAAGATAATCCACTTCACACCAGATGGGACGAACCTGGTCTGTCACACGGCCGTCCAGACGAATACCCTCATCGAGTATCATATTGCGCATTGCCTCCTTCTCCTCCGCGTGATAGTAGCGGGAAACGAGGGCCTCTGTCTGCTTGAAGGCTTCCTTCTCCTCGAGGGTGACAGGCTGGGGCAGAGTTGCAAGGAACTCGTCCTTGATAGCCTTGAAGCCGTCCTCACGCTCGTGTTTGGGCTTTGCGGACTTGGCAAGAGCATAGCATTTGTCGTAGCAGAAATCGTGCACGGCAGCCTTGAGAGCCTCGTCCTCTATGTCGTGGGGGTAATCACGCTTGTTGACGTCGGTGCCGAGCTCCTTCATAAGTTCCTTCTGAACACGGCAGTGCTTCTTGATTTCCTCGTGGGCGAACTTGATGGCCTC
>JAEDMF010000128.1 GCA_016303175.1 Bacteroidales bacterium | reverse complement strand
CTGGAAGGCGGAACCGACGAGGTCCTCACGACGCTGTACGGTGCCGTAGGCTCCCACGATGACGGCGCTTTCAAGGGTTGTGGAGGAATTCAAGGTTACGTTGCCGTTCTTTTCGGTCCCTTTGTAGCGGACGCTCTTTTTCTCCATGCCTATGTAGCTGAAGGTCAGAGTAAAGGGACCTTCGGCGGGAACATCGATGGAGTATTTGCCCGTTATGTCGCTGACTACTGCCCGCTTGGTTTCTGTGCAGATGACGGCCGTTCCGATGAGAATCTCCCCGTTGCTGTCTTTTACATAGCCCTCAAAGGCCCTTCTGGAGGATTTTCGGACATCGCTCTGCTGCGCAGCCTCTGCTGCGTTGACCTTGGTTTCTGTGTAATCTACTTCGGCTTTATTGGGGGCTGCGGCTGCAGTGTTGCCAGTGTGGATGGCAGAGATAACAAGCACCAGCAGCGCTACAGGAATGTTATGTCTGAGTTTCGTTTTCATTGCTATTTGCAAGTAGGCGTTGGATTAATTCACGTGCGTACTCGTACGCGTAACCACGCGAAGCTGCAAATTTAAGCAATTTTATTTTTAGTTGAGGGTCATTTTTCAGTTCAGAGGCCTTTTTTTTGAGTGCAGACTCTAATTTTTGGGTGTTCAGGCTGGTTCCGAGCTCTCCCAAGGCCTCTTTGACCAGGTGTTCGGGTATACCCTTGCTGCGGAGCATATAGGATATTTTGACAGGCCCCCATCCCTTAAGGGCAGACTTGTCCCTCGTATATGCGCGTGCGTAACGTGCTTCGTCGATGAAGCCTTCGCTCTCGAGCGTATCAACAGCCTTGGTGGCAAGGACAGTGTTTCCAAGTTTGTTCAAGGCCTTGTCGTAGATGTCTTTGCGGCAGTATTCCCGCTGGGCGCAGATGTGTCTGAGGTAGGCTAATACCTTGTCCATACCGCTTGTTTCGTCTGGCTTCATTCTGAGACAACAGATTTCTCCGCTTGGCTCATTTTCCCAGCCAACAATCCGCAGGCAGCCATAATGTCTTCGCCCCTCGATGCTCTAAGCGTCGCTGTTATGTGGCTATGCAACAGACGCTGGCGGAAGGCCTCAATCACCTCGGCACTGCTGGTGACATAGGGGAAATCCGGGATTTGATGGAAGCGGATGAGGTTTATGCGGCACTCAAGACCCTTGAGCAACCTTCCAAGGGCATCGGCGTGGCGTCTGTCGTCATTCCATCCTGCGAACATCGTATATTCAAAACTGATGCGACGCTGGCCGCTAAAGTCATATTGTTTGAGCAGAGCCACCACATCCCTTATGTCGTAAGCCCTCTGAATGCCCATAAATTCAAGCCTCTCGTCGGGAAAGGGGTTGTGCAGGGATACGGCGATATGGCATTTGTGCTCGTCCAACAGACGTTTGAGTTGCGGTATAACGCCGATTGTAGATACCGTGATGCGCTTTGGGCTCCAGGCAAAGCCCCATTCTGCGCACAGACAGTTGAGCACCCTTGAAAGAGTCTCATAATTGTCCAGAGGTTCGCCCATACCCATAAAGACGATGTTTGTCAGGCGGGCGCTTTCTTCTATTGTGGTGATTTGGCTCAGAATTTGGGCAGCATCGAGGTTTCCGTGCCATCCCTGGCGGCCTGTCATACAGAAGCGGCAACCCATTTTGCACCCTGCCTGGCTGCTGACGCAGAGGGTTGCCCTGTCCCCGTCCGGAATCATAACTGCCTCAATGATACTGCGTTGCGTTCCGCTCGGAGTCGGGCAGTCAACTTTGAAAAGGTACTTGCGTGTGCCGTCTGAAGACTGGAAACTCTCAATTGGGGCGTTGCTGCCCACTTCATATTTTTCCGACAATTTTTCCCTTGCCACCTTCGACAGATTGGTCATCTGCGCTATCTCAGTCACTCTTTTTCCGTAAAGCCATCCGGCTATCTGACTTGCCGTGAAGGAGGGCAGTCCAAGCTCTGCAGTAATAATTTTGAGCTCGTCGGGAGACATTCCCAAAAGTTTTCTTTTCATAAGAACAAAAGTACGCAAATTTTGTTAATTTTGTGCCTTGATGTAAATGATGATGTAAAGACGGATTGATATTAATAAAAACAAATTTATGGCGAAAGAAGTAGAAAATGTACAAGGTACCGACCTGCAGGCCGCAAAACTCAAGGCATTGCAGGCCACGATGGACAAGATCGAGAAGGATTACGGCAAGGGTACCATCATGAAGTTGGGCGATGCTCCGAAACTGGATGTTGAAGTGATTCCCTCCGGTTCGATAGCTCTGGATCATGCTCTGGGCATCGGAGGATATCCCCGTGGCAGAGTCGTGGAAATTTTTGGACCGGAGTCTTCCGGTAAGACCACTCTTGCGATTCATGCCATCGCGGAGAGCCAGAAAAGGGGAGGCATTGCTGCCATTATAGATGCGGAACACGCTTTTGACCGCACTTACGCCAAGAATCTCGGTGTCAATCTGGATACTTTGCTTATTTCCCAGCCGGACAACGGCGAGCAGGCTCTTGAAATTGCCGACAATCTTATCCGCAGCGGCGCTATCGACATCATTGTAATTGACTCTGTAGCGGCTCTTACTCCTAAGGCCGAAATCGAGGGCGAAATGGGCGACAGCAAAATGGGTCTCCAAGCCCGTCTTATGAGTCAGGCAATGCGCAAGTTGACGGCGAACATTTCCAAGACCAACACCTGCTGCATATTCATCAACCAGTTGCGCGAGAAGCTGGGTGTGCTTTTCGGCAATCCCGAGACCACGACGGGCGGCAATGCCCTCAAGTTCTACGCGTCGGTTCGGGTGGACGTGCGCAGGACTACTCAAATCAAGGACGGAGACGAGGCTCTCGGCAACCGCGTAAAGGTCAAGATAGTAAAGAACAAGATGGCCCCTCCGTTCAAAAAGGCAGAGTTCGACATCGTTTTCGGCGAAGGAATCTCGCACGTTGGAGAGATTTTGGACCTGGCTACCGAATATGATATCATCAAGAAGAGCGGCAGCTGGTTCAGTTATGGCGAAAGCCGTCTTGCCCAGGGCCGTGATGCCTGCAAGGCCTTCCTGTCCGACAATACCGAGCTTTGCGACGAGATTGAGGCCAAGCTCCGCGAGCGCCTCTCTCAGGTCAACGACTGATGCCGCTTGCCCTGGTTTGGAACTCGTATAAATTGAATCCCGCAGCGAAATCAGCCCTGATTTCCTGCGGGATTTTCCTAGTAAACGAATCCAAACATCCATATTGGGATGACGGACCCGGCTGCGTATTCGATATTGTCTTTCACTATATAACCATTGGTGACTTCTTTCAACTGCTTTCCGGTTTTGTTCTTTCCTCCCACTTCGAAGGTGATGCCGTCGATTTCGAAATCTGAGACTTTGGATGAAAAGACTTTATAGTTGTCGTTCAGCCAGGAAAGGAACATTGTTTCCCGGATTGTACCTTCGTCGGCTTTGTCGAGTCCAAGAGCATAGATTATGTTCGCATTGTCCAGATACAGTTTTTCCACTTTCTGAAGAATGCCGTCACCGTTGGACTTTTCTTTCAGGGAATTGAACAATCCGGATTTCTCAAGATAGTCTATATAATCCGGCAGCGTGTTTCTGCTGATTTCCAGATCGCGCGCAAGTGTGGTATAGTTCGGCTTGTATGGAACGGACTGGGCCAGCATATACATAAGCTTCTTCAATTTTGCTGCTGCGGCGACCGTCAGTTCGGCATATTTGGGAATGTCGTCTTCCACTGTGGCGTTTACGGCCTGCTTCAATTTTATCAGGAAGTCCTCTTCACTGAAATATGGATAACAACCCTGTTTGAGATATTCCCGGTAATATTTCAACGGTCTGTTTTCTCCGTATGGAAAATCAACTTTTCCTGAAAGGATTTCCTCTAAGGTAGATCTCCGCAGTTGCCAGCCATTTGATATATTCAGGTATTCCCGGAAAGAAAGTATCGGCATAGAATACTCTCTGGTTCGTCTGCTCAAGTCGGCCTTTCCTCCTTTCTTCAGATCCAGGATTGAACTTCCGGAATATACGACCTGCAACAGTGGCAACTGGTCGTAAATCATTTTGATTTCGGTTGTCCAACCGGAATATTTGTGTATTTCATCAATATAGAGCCTTTTCCCTCCCCGCTGAAAGAAATCAAGTGCAAGGTCGAAAATCCTGTGTCCTGAGAAATAGAAGTCATCGGCCTGCACATATAGCGATTCCTCGACATTGTCAAAAAGCTTGATGTGCTGGAGAATCATTGTCGATTTTCCAACTCCCTTTTGTCCAATAATACCAATCAGCCGGTTCTTCCAGTTGATTGAGTCGTGGAGAGAACGGACAAAAGCTGTCGGGGTCATATCGAGCCGCATTCTGTAGGTCTGAATAAGATTTTCCATATCTCTGTGACTTGAACTGAAAATAGTTGACACTGTGCGGGGGACAAAAAAGTACAGTGCAATGCGTGAAAAGACTTATACCCGCTGGGTATGGAATGATGAACTTCAAGACGAACAACTTGTAGAGTACGGTACTGGTAAGTACCATTTTGATGAAGAGGACAAGATAGCCATCGTGTCCGAGTATGTTGGAGGGCATGTTCCTGCCAGCCAGATTATCGAAAAGTATCACATCAGTTCCCGCCAGGTGTTGTTCAACTGGATGGACAAGTATGTGAATGAAAAGGAATTGGTATCTTTGCAGGACGAAACCAATCCCTCTGATCTTATGGCTAAAAAGAGTCCTGAAGATCGGGTGAAGGAACTGGAAGCTGAGAACAAGAAACTCCAGAAGGCCCTGGAATTGGAGAAGTTACGTTCCAAGGCATATGACACGATGATTAACGTGGCCGAAGAGACCTTCAACATCCCGATCAGAAAAAAATCTGGCACCAAAC
>JAEDMF010000127.1 GCA_016303175.1 Bacteroidales bacterium | reverse complement strand
GCCGAGTTCTTCAGCTTCGGTACCAACGACCTTACCCAGATGACCTTCGGCTTCAGCCGTGACGACGTAAGCACCTTTATGGGTGACTACCTCGGAAACAAGATCCTCGATGCCGATCCGTTCAAGACTCTCGACACCAAGGCCGTAGGCAAACTCGTAGAGTACGCCGTCAACCACGGACGCGAGACCAGGAAGGACCTCAAGTGCGGCATCTGCGGCGAGCACGGTGGAGATCCGGCTTCTGTAGAGTTCTGCCACAAGATCGGCCTGAACTACGTGAGCTGCTCACCGTTCAGGGTTCCTATCGCAAGACTGGCTGCGGCTCAGGCCGCTATCAAGAGCGAGAAATAATCCCGCTTACATACAACGAAAAAGGCTCGCGGATCGCGGGCCTTTTTTGGTTAGAATCATTCGTCCCTAACACACATCTACACTTCGATTCAAATTTTGAGCTTCCGTATATCTTAGGTCAAGTCCTGGTTTTATTCTAAAAAATAATACACAATCAATTCAAATCTCTCTTCTCATTACACGATTGCAAAGGTAGATATATAAACATATTTCATTTGTCATTTCGTAAAAGAAACATCTTAATATTTGCCATTTCGTAAAATTGATTGTCAAATCAATAAATAATATACTATTTTTGCACTATGTTTTCGACGATGGGACAACTTTTGCCGGGATTTGTCTGCCTGGCCCTCACCGTTTACTACATCGCAAGCAGAGCGGTGAAGAGGAATCCCTATTATGTTGTAATGAGCCTTTTCGCGGCTTTGTTCTTTATTTGTGATGCCGGTTTCATCCTTACCAGCGACAATTACAAGGAACTGATCGTGGTAGAATTCTTCTCCCACTTTGCAGCCACGGCGCTGGGACCGACCGTATTCTTCTTTCTCCATTACGAAAACACAGGCAAACATCCCCCGAAATGGACTTACATCAGTTTCCTGCCTTCCATTGTCATAGGAAGCATTTCGGCAATATGCATTTTAGGAATAGGCACGACGGGCTTGATTGCAAGCCTCCGGGAAATAGAAAGCAACAACTACATAATGCCGCAGGGATGGGAGGGACTTCACAAGATCTACTACTTCAACAACATTGTCGCCAATCGCCTGATAATGGGCCTGTACGAGCTTTTCCTGCTTGGTCACAGCATTTACCTCTGCGCTTTGAGGATACGCAAGAGGGACGGCAGCGGAAAACGTATGCTGGTAATCTGCTCTATGATGCTGGTTATTATCTCCACCCACATGCTGAAGTTGAGCATAGACCGCACAACCCTCATTGAAATGGAGGGTGTCAACGCCATAATGGGAGTGATCTGGGCGATATGCATAGCCGTAATAAGCTACGACTATACTACGCGTCCGTCAAGCCCTGTTCCTCAGGAACTGGCAAACATACCGAAAGCCGTGCGCAAGGCGACGCTGATGGAACAGGTTCTGGACATAATGGACAACTGCAAATACTACCTGAAAACGGACATCAGCCTCAATTCCCTGGCCGACGAGCTCGGCACCAACCGCACCTACCTGTCAGCTCTGATAAACAAGGAATTCAACTGCACCTTCAGGGAGCTCATCACCAAGAAACGCATAGAATATGCAAAATCCTATATGCTTGCAAATCCGAAAAGCACGATTACCGAAGTGGCTGAAGCAAGCGGCTTTGCAAACATATCCCAGTTCAGCCGTAAATTCAAAGAGGCCGAGGGTATCTCCCCGGCCACCTGGTTGAAAAAGTTGTGATAAAAATCCTACAGGACTCTTGCCTACCAGCAGTTCAGAGGCTTGCCGGAGCACATCGCCTCCACCCTTGACCTAACAGACGCGAGTACGGCCTCGTACTCCTCACGGCCTTCCGAGCTGTTGCCTGCAATGAGGTCGAGATGGGAGCTCGCGTTTGCGAGCACCTCGTCTATGAGTTCCACTATAGCGGACATATCGCTTTCAACGAAGCCCCTGGAAGTGATTGCCGGGGTACCGACGCGTATGCCCGAAGTCTGGAAGGCGCTGCGGCTGTCGAAAGGCACCATATTCTTGTTGACGGTAATCTCCGCCTTGACAAGTTCCTTCTCTGCCACCTTGCCGGAGAGTTCAGGGAAACGCGTGCGCAGGTCTATGAGCATCAGGTGATTGTCTGTTCCGCCGGAAACCACGTGATAGCCCTTTTCCACAAAGAGGGCGGCCAGGGTCTTCGCATTGGAGATTACCTGCTTCTGGTAATCAACGAAACGCGGCTGGAGCGCCTCGTGGAACGCCACGGCCTTCGCCGCAATGCAGTGCTCGAGCGGACCACCCTGAGTGCCCGGGAATACAGCGGAATTGAGAATCTGGGACATTTTCTTTACAACACCCTTAGGCGTCTTGAGTCCCCAAGGGTTATCGAAGTCCTTGCCCATAAGAATGATGCCGCCGCGAGGCCCGCGCAGGGTCTTGTGAGTGGTGGAAGTCACTATGTGGGCATATTCCACGGGGTTCTTGAGCAGACCGGCCGCAATCATTCCGGCAGTATGGGCCATATCCACCATAAAAATGGCACCCACCTTGTCGGCAATCTCCCTCATCCTGGCGTAATCCCACTCGCGGGAGTAGGCGGAAGCTCCTCCGATGATGAGCTTCGGCTTGTGCTCCAGAGCGAGTCTCTCCATCTCATCGTAATCTATCAGGCCGGTGTTCTGGTCCAGTCCGTAAGCCACCGCCTTGAACAGCATTCCGGACACATTCACAGGAGAGCCGTGGGTAAGATGGCCGCCGTGACTCAGGTCGAGTCCCATAAAGCAGTCACCCGGTTTCAGGCAGGCGAGCTCCACGGCCATATTGGCCTGCGCTCCCGAATGCGGCTGCACATTTGCATACTCCGCTCCGTAAATCTGCTTGAGGCGGTCGATTGCGAGCTGCTCGATCTCGTCCACAACCTCACAACCTCCATAATATCTTGCTCCGGGATAACCCTCGGCATACTTGTTTGTGCAAATCGAGCCAAGTGCCTCAAGCACCTGGTCACTGACATAATTCTCTGATGCAATGAGCTCCAGTCCCTCGGACTGGCGCTTCGCCTCCTTGGCAATAAGGTCGAAAATACGAGGGTCTCTTTCCATATTTAGAAATTTTGTGCGAATATAGCAATTTGAAGAGAATTAACCGCGGCCGCGATGAAGCTCCCAAAGCACTATGCCGAGCGAAACTGAGACATTGAGCGAATGCTTGGTGCCGTACTGCGGAATCTCCAGGGCAAAATCCGACTCATCCACCACATCCTGCCTAACTCCATTCACCTCATTCCCGAACACCAGGGCATATCTGGTCCCCGGGTCCGCCTCGAACTCCCCCAGCTTACGCGAATTTACGGTCTGCTCCACACTCACAATCACATAGCCCTCCTCCCGCAGTTTCCTCACTGCATCCAGAGTGTCATCATAATGCTCCCAGGGAACGCTGAACTCCGCCCCCAGCGCAGTCTTGTGTATCTCTGCAGAGGGCGGCAGCGCAGAAATGCCACAGAGGCACAGCTTATCCGCCCTGAAAGAATCGGCAGTCCTGAAAGCGGACCCCACGTTATGGGCGCTGCGTATGTTATCCAGCACCAGCACCAGTCCCGACCCGGGCAACTGCCTGTACTCCTCCACCCCGATCCGCCCGAGTTCGATGTTCAATAACTTCCTGTCAGTCATTTCCTCCTAATGTATTTCCAGAAGCATTTCCCCTGGCAATCCCGCGAATTTACTGAAAAAATTTGCATTGACCCATTTTTTGTTTACCTTTGCACTCCTCAAACGCAATCCCAAAGGGGATTTGCCAAGGAGAGTTGGCCGAGTGGTTTAAGGCGGCAGTCTTGAAAACTGTTGAGGTGAAAGCCTCCGGGGGTTCGAATCCCTCACTCTCCGCAAACATTGATTATCAAGGAGTTAGCATCGCAAAAGCGATGCTGATTTCGTTTTGGGGAGCAGGCCGTTGAAAGCTTGCTTTCACGAGGCCTGACCCCCAAAACGGAATAGCGGCCCTCCGGGCCGCGCGACTCCTTGATAATTTCCCTCTTTGCAAGGGCCCCCGCGGCGAGCGGTAAGGGAGCCTGCAAAGGAGCGCAGCGACTGCGCAAATCCCGAACACCCCCGCGGCGAGCGGTAAGGGATATCCAAACTGTAATATCCCTGGCTAATTAAGGGCTTGGTGCTTCTTCATCCTCCCGAGCAAATCACCGCGCATAACGCAAAAACATATCTGTCTGATACTCAAATAATTAGCATTTTGGTACCCGCGCGGTGGCATCAAATTGACACCACCGAGCAGGTTACATTTTTCTACCTCATTGATAATCAGTGGTTTACAATTTCACGGGTTGCGCGGTGATTTTCACGAGACATAATACGTAATCGCGGAGACGCTTACAATCTATGTAACTGAATTTATCATAGCAAATCCATCACTTCATCGTAAACCAGACCGCACAACCTGGCTATTTGTTTTGGCGAAGAATTATATTTGCTTTTCATGCGCCTTGCCAATAGCAAACGCTGCTCCATTTTCAGACAACGCAATTCATCCTTGCCGAACATTTCCTGAGAAAGCATTCTCCTGTTATCCCTCATCTCGCTTAACGGGACCGTCAGTTGAGAAATTGCACCGCCACGAGACTCGATGTCAACATCTTTTGAGATGGACATATAAAAATAGAATGCCCTATGACTTCTGAACAACCTTTCAACTATGGTGACAGCCACATATTGATCGGGAAGTATCAGGTTATCAACAACCCGGATTCCTGAATCGATCTTCACCCTAGTCTTGGCAATCATTCTTTTATCCTGAGCCGTCTGCAAAATGCTATCCATACCCAGCATCCACTTCGGACTAGTCCAGATGTTCGGGCTGCGGTAATATAATGACCCGCTTGACCAGGGATAATCCCACGGATTGTACGGCAACCCTGCGGACAATGGATTCTT
>JAEDMF010000126.1 GCA_016303175.1 Bacteroidales bacterium | reverse complement strand
GATTGCGCTCTGGAAGAAGATGATTTCAGAGGGGAGGTCTTCGGCGGATGGGGGAGTGAGCTCAAAGGCAACAACGATTGCCTGTGTCTGACCCGTCCGCAGGTTATACTGGATATACACAGGCGTTATATTGCTGCGGGTGCGGATATCATCACAACAAATTCTTTCAGTTCCAATCGTATCAGCCAGAGTGAATACGGCTGTGCGGATTATGCTGCTCAGATGGCTCGGACTGCAGCTCGGCTTGCCCGTCAGGCTGCCGATGAGGCTATGGGTGAGGGCCTGTCTGCCGCTGCTGCAGCGGGATCCTGTCAGTTGTCCTCCGGCGCTTCGGCTGCGGGAGCTGGCCTGTCCTCCGGAGTTGCCTCCGGCGCAGCGGGGGTTGATATGTCCTCTGCAACTGCCGTCGGTGCTGCTGCAGCGGGTGCCGGTCTGTCCTCCGGGGTTGCCGGACAGGGACGCCGGATTTGGGTCGCCGGAGATGTTGGTCCCACGGGCAAATCCCTCTCTTTGGCCTCGGACCTTGCCGACCCTGCCTACCGCCGCTACGATTTTGACGATATGGTCCAGGCCTACAAGGAACAGATTGAGGCTCTTGTTGAGGGCGGGGTTGACCTGATTCTCTTCGAGACCTGTTTTGACGCCCTGAATGTGAAGGCCGGACTGTATGCGATAGAACAACTGGGCCTGGATATCCCCGTGATGGTTTCCGTTTCGGTCGGCGACAGGAGCGGACGCACACTCACGGGACAGACTCTTGAGGCCTTTTACCTTAGCGTCTGTCACGGCAACTTGCTCTCCTTCGGTCTGAACTGTTCCCTGGGAGCGCGCGACCTTGAGCCCTTGCTCGCCGACGTTGCTTCTTTTGCCCGTTGCAGGGTCAGTTGCCATCCAAATGCCGGTCTGCCTGACGAAATGGGTCGCTACAATGAGACTCCCGAGATGATGGTCGAGTCCATATTGCGTATGGCTCGAAGTGGCCATCTGAATATCGTGGGAGGCTGTTGCGGTACTACCCCCGCGCATATTCGTGCCATCGCCGAGGCCTTGCGCCGCCCCGATGACTCCCTTCGCCGCTCCGCTGACACCCTGCGCCGTCCCGATGCTCCCTCCTATTCAGGCTTCCGGCAAGGGCCCGATGACCCCGTATCTCCTCAAGCTTCTGAATATTCCGGCCGTTCGTGCGGTATTGCTCCCAGACCCCTGCCCGAGGCGGAAACCACTCTCAGCGTAAGTGGCCTTTCTGCCGTGAGCCTCGACACCCGCAAATGCAATTTCACCAACATAGGCGAGCGCACCAACGTGGCCGGTTCCCGCAAGTTTGCCAAACTTATTGCCGCAGGAGAATATGACCAGGCCCTTCAGGTGGCCGCCCACCAGATTGAAGGTGGGGCAGTTGTCATCGACGTCAATATGGACGATGCAATGCTGGACTCTAAGGCGGAAATGAGAAAATTCCTGCGCTATATCTCCAATGACCCTGCCGTGGCAAGCGCCGCGTTGATGATAGATTCCTCTCATTGGGAGACGATAGTCGAGGGCCTGAAGAATGCTCAGGGTAAGTGTATAGTGAATTCCATTTCTCTCAAGGAAGGGGAGGAAATTTTCCTCGAGCACGCGCGTTTCATACGGAGTCTTGGGGCCGCTGTAGTGGTGATGGCCTTCGATGAGCAGGGTCAGGCTACCACTTATGAGCGTAAGATTGAAATATGTGCCCGAGCCTATGACTTGCTTACGCGTAAGGCCGGCTTCGCCCCGTACAACATAATATTTGATGTCAATGTACTGTCGGTCGGTACCGGTCTTGCTGAGCACAGGCGGTATGGAGTCGATTTTATTGAGGCCGTACGCTGGATAAAGCAGAATCTGCCCGGCGCTCTCACTTCCGGAGGCATTTCCAACCTTTCCTTTGCCTTCAGGGGGAATAACCCCGTGCGCTAGGCAATGCATTCCGCGTTTTTGTACCACGCCCGCAATGCAGGTCTCGATATGGGCATAGTCAATCCTTCTATGTTGCAGATTTATGATGACATAGAGCCGGAGATGCTGCAACGGGTCGAGGATGTGATACTGGATAGGGACGAGGAGGCAACAGACCGTCTTATTGCCAAGGCGCAACAGGTGGCTGAGGCTGTTTCCGCCGCAAAACAAGCTGCAACTACTCCTGTCAGTCCGGGTTCTGATGGAGCTTCTGCCGGAGCCCGTGAAAGACTGGTGCAGGCTCTTGTGAAAGGTAAGGGAGACAGCCTTAGAGAAGATGTTATGGAGATGCTCGCCGAACTGGGAGGGGCTGTGGATGTAATCGAAGGCCCTCTGATGGATGGAATGAAAAGGGTAGGGGAATACTTTGGCGACGGCAGGATGTTTCTTCCCCAGGTTATCAAGTCGGCGAAAATTATGCGTGATGCGGTGGAGATTTTGAAGCCATATATGGAGTCTTCAGGCGATGCTTCGGCTTTGGCTCGTCCAAGAGTGGTAATCGCCACAGTCAAGGGAGACGTCCACGATATAGGCAAGAATATCACGGCCATTGTGCTCTCCTGCAATGGTTTCGATGTGACGGACCTGGGCGTGATGGTACCCAAGGAGACCATTTTGGCGAAGGCGGAGGAAATCAAGGCTGACTTTATTGCAGTGAGCGGGCTCATTACTCCGTCGTTGTACCAGATGGAGGAGTTGTGTCGGGAAATGTCTTCACGCGGTATGGCAACACCTCTCTTCGTGGGTGGGGCGACGGCTTCTGCTTTGCATACGGCGGTTAAACTTGCGCCCTTGTACGATCATGTGTATTATGGCTCGGATGCCTCGGATTCAGCTGTCAAATTCAAGAGCTATATGATTGATGCCGAGGCTTTTGAGGTGGAACAGCACGCCATTCAGCAGAAGCTCCGCCAACAATACTCCGCTGCTTCAGCCGCACGCTCTGCATCCGTCGCTCCAACAGCCTTGACTGAAGCTCCCTCTGATTCTTCGACCGCTTCCACTGTCACGACTCCGGAGGTTTCAGCCGCCCCCTCCGCAGCCCCCGTTGCCTCCACTTCTTCTGCTGCATCCTCCGTTGCTTCTGCCTTGGGATTTTCAGCTGATACTTTCCTTCGAGGCAAGGTCTTTTCCGACTTTCCTGTGGGCGAAATCTCTCCTGAAGAACTTTTGCAATACTTTGATTGGAAGATGTTCAACGCCGTATGGGGAATAAAGACGGAGGACAGTTCCTTGCGTGCCGATGCCGAGCATATGTTGAGGCACTTGATAGACGAAAACGCTCTGCACGTGCGTCTGGGCCTCCATTTCGAGATGGCCCGCTCCGAAAGGGACGCGGATGGTTTGGACTGGATAGTAACAGAAACAGGGCGCAGACTGCCCATGTTGAGGCAGACATCGGGCAAAAGACTCTCGCTTGCCGACTTTCTCCCGTTCGATGAATCTGCCTTCCCTTCACAGCTGGGCTATTTTGCTGTTGCGGTGACATCTGACTCCGGGCACGATAGCTGCAATTGCCCCGAATGCAAGATGGATTACGAACCGATGCTGCTCCGTTCTATAAAAGTGACCTTAGCCGAGGCCGCTTCTTCATGGGTTGACGCCCGCCTCAAGGCAGAACTCCGCTCTTCGGATGAATTCGATGCGGCAAACCGGGCGTTGAAGGACAAGGTGAAAATCGTGAAGCCGGCGGCGGGTTACAGTAGTTGCCCGGACCACAGCTTGAAGGCCGACATCCTTGCAGCAATTCCCGATTCAGAGCAACTGGGTATAGGATTTACCGAAACCTTCGCGATGACCCCCGATGCCAGCATCTGCGCTTTTGTTTTTGCCCACCCTGACGCCTCTTATCCCGATATACGTGAGCTGCCTGAGCATATACTTAAGTTGTATGCCGCCGCCCGCCATTTTACGGAGGAGCAGTTCCGAATTTTCCTCGGTCATCTTTGTTCCGGCAGTGGAGAATAATTTGTATATTCGCAGGTTGAACGAATATGCCGCTGATATGTTGTACCCTATTGGAATACAGAGTTTTTCGGAGATTCGCCAAAATGGTTATGTCTATGTTGACAAGACAGCATTGATGTACAAATTGCTGTCCGAGGGGAAATACTATTTTCTCTCTCGTCCTCGCCGTTTCGGCAAGAGCTTGCTTATCAGCACTTTGGAAGCATATTTCCTCGGGAAGAAGGACTTGTTTGAAGGACTGGCAGTGGCTGGTCTTGAGAAGGATTGGGTGGAGTACCCGGTGCTGCATCTGGATTTGAATACGAAGAAATATGATTCTATTGAGGCGCTCGAGAGTATGTTGGACATTACTCTTTCCAGTTGGGAAAAGATTTATGGCAGTTGGGATAAGGAGACTGATTTTTCTTCAAGGTTCGAGGGCATCATCCGCCGCGCGAAGGAGAAGACCGGCAGGAATGTCGTCATTCTGGTGGATGAGTATGACAAGCCTATGCTTCAGGCCATAGGAAATCCCGAACTTCAGACGGCATATAGGGATACTCTTAAAAGTTTCTACGGCGCTCTGAAAAGTCAGGATGCCTGCATCAGGTTCGCTCTCCTGACAGGTGTCACCAAGTTCGGCAAGGTCAGCGTTTTCAGCGACCTTAACAACCTGAATGACATATCGATGGACCACCGCTATTATGACATATGCGGTATCTCCGAAGTGGAACTTCATCATTACTTCGATTCGGAAATTGAAGGACTTGCTCAGGAGAATAACCAGACGTTCGAGCAGGCGTGCGAGCAGCTTAGAGTTGATTATGACGGTTATCATTTCACATACGACACTCCGGGGATGTACAATCCTTTCAGCATTCTGAACACGCTGTCGAAACAACGCTACGGCAGCTACTGGTTCGAAACGGGCACTCCTACGTTCTTGGTTGAACTTCTGCAGAAGGCTGATTATAACCTTGAGGAGATGGCGGGAATAGAAGCTGATTCGGATATGCTTGGAAGCATCTTCAATGATGA
>JAEDMF010000125.1 GCA_016303175.1 Bacteroidales bacterium | reverse complement strand
CGCCTCAGTTACATCTTCTTCAACCCCATCACCATTTTCATAGCATAATCCTAGGTATGTCATTGCCTCAGAATTACCTTGTTCAGCTGCTTCTTTGTACCATTTTATTGCTTCATTTTTGTCCCAATCTATTCCCCATCCTTTTTCGTAACAAAAGCCAAGCCAAACCTGCGCTTCTACATGTCCATTTTCAGCTGCTTTTTGCAACCAATAAATTGCTTCCTCTTTCTTCTCTTCCATTCCTTTTTCCATTATAAATCTACCAAGGAAAAACTGCGCTTTCGTGTGTCCTTGTTCAGCTGCTTTCCTATACCATTCTACGGTCTCATCAATATTCTCATCTATTCCATATCCTTTTTCGTAACAAAAGCCAAGAGAAAACTGGGCTTCTTTATCTCCTTTTCCAGCAGCTTTTTGCAACCAATAAACTGCTTCCTCTGCATCCTCTTCCACGTCTTTACCATTCAAATATAACTTAGCGAGCGAATGCATTGCTGTTACATTTCCTTTTTCAGCAGCCTTTTTTATACTAAACGTCATAAATATCTGCGATTTTAAGAAGTTGGTGTATAGTATCTCGCAAGCCATAGGAGATGCACCATGCTTAGAGTCGAAAGTCCAGATAGCAGCATAGCAATCATTCAAGACGAGATTCGCAAAAACCCCGGTGCCAGATATGAGCACAGACTGCATGCGGTTCTGCTTGTGGCGCAGGGAATGTCTTGCGTGAAGACAGCAGAGCTTCTTGGAGATTCCGTTCGTTCCGTGGAGGAATGGGTGAAATCATTCAACCAAATAGGCTTGCAGGCATTATACGACCTGCCAGTTCCCGGACGCCCAAGCCGTGTCTCCGCCGAGACGCTGGAGGAAATCGGGAAGATTCTCCGCATGAGTCCGCAGGAGGTGGGGCTTGACTGCGTCCTGTGGGATGGAAAGGCATTGTCCCATTGGCTTGCCGCCGCAAAAGGTCTTTCTCTTGGCGTGAGGCAATGCCAGCGTCTCTTCCGCCAGTTGGGTTTCCGTCTTCGCAAGCCACGCCCACAGAGCGCCAAGGCGGATCCGATTGCCCAGGAGGAATATAAAAAAACTCTCTGAATACAGGGAAGACGCCTGTGATGTTTGGGCCATGGACGAGGTGCTGTTCCAGCAGATAGGCTCAAGATGCCGGATGTGGATCGCCCCCGAAGACAGACAGCCGGTCTCAATTCAGCAGCCAGGAAGGAAATGCGTCGGCTATTTCGGCGCCGTGCGAGTCAGGGACGGGAAATTCATCTATAGCAGGGAAGACGACAAGTTCAACGCGGAAACAAGCTGGGCTTTCCTGAAGAAGGTTGAAGAGCAATCCAGAAGCGACGGCAAGACGGTGGTGCTGATCATTGACAACGCAAGGTATCATCATGCCAAAATGCACAAGGCGTGGAGGGAGGAGGTCAGCTCAGGATTCAGGCTGGAATTCCTTCCGCCATATAGTCCGGAACTCAATCCAATCGAGCGCGTCTGGCGGTTGACTCGTCGCAGGCGTCTGCATAACCAGTACTTTCCAACGCTGGAATCGTTGCGTAGTGCTGCTGAATCGCTGTTTGAAACATGGGCAACAGGCTCTGAAGACTTGCGTCGGCTATGCCGAATATAATCGCAAATCTTTATGACGTTTATTATAGCATTAACGACAGTGGGCAGGCGAATGATTCGCCGCCTTTCAGACTACCACCGAATCAAAGGGGCAACAATGAACACAGACAGATTCCTCTCCATCCCCGCGGAGGAGTACCACGCCGCCAGCAGAAGCGGCCAGTACATGTCGAGCCATCTATTGGCCGACTTCCGCGAATCCCCCGAACTCTATCGCCGCAAGACCAACGGCGAAATCGCCGAGACAGGAAACAAGGCGCTGACGCTCGGACGCCCGCTTGGGAGGGCGAGAAGCTCGTAAGCCGCTTAATGCCGCGGCCTCTGGACGCCGACTGCCCGCAGGACGCCCGAGCAGAACCGCTACGGGGCGTTCTTCCTCGAAATGAAGGACTCCGTCAATCCGAGCATCAGGATGGTCCGACGGGTGCGGCCAATCCGAGCTTGCATAACCGGCTACAAAGTGTCTGAATAAACAGAAATTCGAATACTTAAACTGTGCCAATTTAAGGAAATTCGCGCAGTTTGGCTTGAAACGCCATTGTCGGCGCGTTATCTTGTATGCATTGACAACAGGGGATGACGATGAAAATCAAACGCTACTACCTCGACCGCATTTCGTCGATGCTCCAGCCAGGCAGAGTTCTGGCCATCTACGGGGCACGGCGTTCTGGCAAGACCACTCTCATTGAGGACTTTCTGAAAACCTGGACGGATGGGCGATACTTCCTGGGCACTGGCGAAGACAGGGCAGTCAAGGAGGTTCTCGGCTCCTCGGATGTCAATCTCATCCGCAGTTCGTTTTCCGGATATAGCCTGGTTGTCATCGACGAAGCACAGGCCATGTCCAATGTCGGCGCAGGTCTCAAGCTTCTGGTTGACACGCTGCCCGAGGTGAAGGTCATTGCATCCGGTTCCTCATCCTTTCAGCTTGCCAGCGGGATAGGCGAGCCGCTGACCGGCAGACGGCGCACTGCCACGCTATATCCGATTGCCGCAATGGAGCTTGACGCTGAATTCGGCGGGATGGCGTTGCGGCAGCGGTTGGACGAATTGCTGGTATATGGCTCCTATCCGGAGGTTCTTACCACCGAAAACGCCCAGGACAAGGCGGAGGCGCTGCATGAACTATGCAATTCCTATCTCTTCAAGGATATCCTTGCCTTTGAACGGCTTCGGAATGCGGATAAAATCCATCGTCTTCTGAGTCTGCTTGCCTTCCAGGTCGGCAAGGAGGTCTCCATCACTGAACTGGGCACCGCCCTTGGCTTGAACCGTCTCACAGTCGAACGGTACATCGACCTGCTGGAAAAGACCTTTGTGGTTTTCAGGATTCCCGGCTTTTCGCGCAACCTGCGAAGCGAGGTGACCAAGACCAGCAGGTACTACTTCCGTGACAATGGAATCATGAACGCGGTTGTCAACAACTTCAATCCACTCTCCATGCGCAATGGAAACGATGTCGGCGCGCTGTGGGAGAACTACATTGTCACGGAGCGGATGAAGAAACAGGAATACTCCCGCATTATCTCCAACAACTATTTCTGGCGCACCTACGAACGTCAGGAGATAGACCTTGTGGAGGAACGCGGCGGCCGGCTTTACGGCTATGAAATCAAATACGGCAAGGCAAACCCCTCCGCTCCCTCCCTGTGGAAGGAAAACTATCCTGACGCAACCTACCAGGTCATCTCGCGCCAGAACTATGCGGATTTCATCATCTGACCAGCCTGGCCTTCCGCTGTGAGTCTTGCAGTGCCTTCTAGTACTGTTTTCCTTGTCTGCCTTGATTAAGAAATTCTATCAGCCAATAACCTGTATTCTGGAATTTGACGATTTCAGATTTCATCCGCCAAAATACAAATTGAAGAACAAATCAAGCGACGACAAAAGTTCCAAAATTGATTCAGAGAATGAAAAGATAGAATCCAATGGAATACTGCCATGATTGCAATAGGAAGATGGCTGTGATGACAGCATATAGTCAGTATTGCGATGAAATTGGCGAAACAAACTTTAAAACACAACTAATTATTCCTGTCTTGCATTCAGAACCTCTTGTTCCTTTCGTTTTTGTGCCTCGTTCATCAAGTGGATCATTTTCTCGATATGGCGCGCAACGTCCGTTATCGGTTTGTCTGTCGTGAAGTCGGGATATGGGAAATAGAAGATTCCGGGCATGTGTATGACGAAACCGTGTTCCTTGAGAAACACCGAATCCCAAATCTGTTCATAATCAGGAATTGCGTTTGCAAAGCAATACGGCCCTCGTTTAATGCCATCTTCATTGCATTCCAGATGGATGCGGCATCCCGTGTTTGAATAGTATGCCCAAAGCTGGACAAATCGAATGCCCTCCAAGGTAAAATAGCCAATGGAATTGTTGAACGGAGCAAAATCACCTCCAGTCCAATTTCTCCCTAAGCGGCCGGGATTGTTCCTGAGAATCCATTTAAGCTCGTAGCTCGTCCGATCCTGATCGAGATAGATGTTCTTGCGAAGCATCGATTCCAATACGGAATTCACCACTTCCAGGTAAACGTCCTGGTGCTCGTCCTGGGGGCACTGCTCGCGAAGCTTCAGGATATCCTTGTAGCTCTTAACGGAATGCTTCTCCAGGAATATCTGCGCCTGCTCGGCGACCAAGGGTTCATCCTCCTGTCCAAGCATTCTCCGCACTCTGTCGATGTAGACCTCAATGGATGCCGTCAGCAGTCTTTCATGGTAATGGCAGGCATAGAGAACATCCTTTTGCAACCACTGCAGGATGTCGTTATAGTTGCGTTCCGTGTACCTTGATTCCAGCTTTGCGATGTCTTCCTGTGATAGGCTGCCTGATGCAGGCGAACCGCCAGATAACGTCAGATAGACCACGTAAATATTGTCCAAAGGAATCCCACGCTGTTTCTGGCAGGCAATAATATACGATTCAAGCTGCTTGTTCTGATCAGCCGCCCCGCAGACTTTGTTCTCAATAATTATAGCCTTCGTACCATCAGATATGAGGCAGTCGATATAATTATCTTGGGTTGTGACTCTGACCTTGCTTATATCGGCGAACCGCGCATTGTCCGTTATCATGCCTATGAAGGACTCCAAAAAAGGCCGCTGCCCACAATACTCGTAGTTCAGCAGGCCACAAAGAAACGACGTGTGCTGGTTTTCGTTCATGGAAGCATAACTCGGATCCAGGATATTCATTGCCTTGGGGTGAGTTTTCTGAATATCCATGTAAATGCCTAGCAAGCCGTTCCAGATTTGCTTATCCATTGTTTTATCCTCCATGCTAACAAGTGAGTTTTCCGTGTAATTGACCAAAACTATGTAGTGTCTGCTGATTAAGGTGTCTTCTTTCAGCCAGGTGCAGACTTTGCCTGGCG